>CAUSQP010000094.1:0-2523 GCA_963534175.1 uncultured Acholeplasmataceae bacterium | reverse complement strand
TTAAAAACCGTGGACACTTTTTAATTGCTTCTGACCTTGATTTTTCAAATACTACAAACGTTCACAAGCAAAAAGAAACTTTGCTTAACGAAATTGTTGAAGAGGTTTTGGAGTTCGCGAATGCAAATAACGAAAGCGAAAAGGCAATTCCTGAAAAAGACGAAGTTATCGCAGAAATTAACACTTACTTTTCAAATTCAGATTCTAAGCAAAAAAATAACTTAGCCAGCTACATTTATAGGGCAATTGTCGGAAATGTTATTAACTATAAGGAACTTTTTGGAGACAGCGAAAAAGAAACTGGTTTGACTTTTAAGAAAAAAGAACTTAGTGACTTATATACAGAAAGCGATGAAGTTAACCGCACCATTGAAAAAATGTTTTCATATTTTTCAATACTTCAGGCTAAAAAGATTCTAGAACATGCTGAATCTATTTCTCACTTTAAAATTAAACTTTTTAAAAATCACAAATGGACAGTTTTTTTGTTAAAAACGCTTTTCAACGGAACAGAAGTATATAAAAAAATCTTTAAAAAAGACGGAGTTTACGAGAGATTTATTGGTAATGGAAAAGGGTATAAGTCTGGAAAGAAACGCCCTTTAAAGGCGTATCAAGATGGTTTTATTAAAGAACTTAACAAAATTCTTACAGAATTTTTTAAAAATGACGAAATAAAAACCACTTTCTTAGCAGAAGCCGAAAGCAAAGGTCCTGAATTAAAGGAGTTTGCAGAATACTTACTTTCTGAAAATCCTACTTTTGAAGATGTTGAAAAAGGCTACACACTATACACTCCAACTAACTTTGAATATAGTCGTGAAGTTATGAATCAACTGCATTTGGCTGAATTAAGAAAAATTCTTGAATGTTCACCACTAGATGCAGACACTAAAAAGAACATAGAAACTTTGCTTACCTTTAAGGCTGAGTATTTCCTTGGTCCGCTTTCTCAAAACGTACCTGGTAAAAACCAGTGGATTGTTAAAAAACCAGGTTTTGAAGACGAAAAAATCACTCCTTTCAACTTAGATAAAGTTGTTGACAAAATTAAAACCAACAAAGAGTTTATCTCTAGAATGCAGAGAAATTGTAGTTATTTGGCCGGCGAAAAAACTATGCAACAAGAAACCATAATTTATCAAGACTACATCTTTTTTAACACAGTAAATAAACTTTGTTTCGGTGACGGCCTTACTCCAATTACTCAAGAAGATAAAGCAATACTTTATCAGTATTTACTTGAAAATAACGCAAACCAGTTAACCTTAAAAATTATTGAGAAAAAGCTTAGTAAAAAAGTTTCTAAAGGTATGGACTTAAATGCAGATAAGCCAACCTTGCCGCTTTCTTTATCTGCACAAAGAAAATTCAGAGCAATATTTGGTTTAGAAAACCAAGTACCTGCTGATTATTTGGACTCAGCAAAAGTTGCTTTTTTTGATGAAGTTATCAATAACTTTAGTTTCGCCGATAAAAATAACATTGAAGCAAAATTAGTAATTATTAAGGAACTTGCAAATTCTTACAACATTCCTGAGTTTAAAGAAATTGAAATCAATAAAAATGTTAAACTAACTCAACAACTTACTAAAGAAAATTTCGTTTCTGGCAACGTTGATATTGATGCTTTAAACAAACTTATGCAAGTTAAATCAAATAAAGCCGGTAAACTTTCGCATAAGTTTTTAGCAGAAATAAACTTAGCAAACGAAGAAGGTCTTTGGCAACCTGTGATTTCTCATTTGCGTGAGTCTAACTTAAATCTACAAGAACTGATTTACACAGTTATTGAAGACAAATCCGTTAACCTTGAAACAATTGCCGATGAAAACACCAAAAAAGAACTTAACTTAACCGATCCTAATTACTTAAACCAATATCTTTCAGAACGTTTTGTTCCACCGCTTTCCCGAAGACCAATCATTCAGGCAAATAAATTAATTGACGAAATTATTGAAATTATGAACGGCCAAGCGCCTTCACATGTTACTCTTGAATTTACTCGAACAAACAATAAAAAAGATAAAAATAAACGAACAACTTCAAGAAGAGAACAGATTAAGAAACAAATTGAAAGTCTGAAAGACTATGAATTTAGAGAAAAACTAATCGGTGAACTTCAAAGTAATGATAAAGACCCTGATTTAAAAAGCGATAAACTGTATCTTTATTTTTCACAACTTGGCAAAGATATGTATACAGGAAAAGCAATTGACATCAGAAACCTAGAAGATTATGACATTGACCACATATTTCCACAAGCCAAAATCACAGATGAATCTATTCATAACAACAAAGTACTAACTTCTAAAGACGAAAACCGCAAAAAATTAGATAAATACCCGCTTTCTCCAGAAATACAATCTAGAATGATTGTGCATTGGAATTATTTAAAAGAAAATAAACTAATTACTCAAGAAAAGTACATTCGTCTTACTAGAACGACTGAACTTAAACCAGAGGAAGTTACTGAGTTTGAAAATAGACAAAAAAATAACCTGGATTGAGTCACTAAAGAAC
>CAUSQP010000093.1:0-2542 GCA_963534175.1 uncultured Acholeplasmataceae bacterium | reverse complement strand
CCTTTATTGAGCCGTTGCTGGCTTTATTTCTTCAAACAAGTGTAAAAGTCGGGAACATATCACCTGTTAAGCAAATTGAACACAGTAAAAACTAATTTAGTTTACTAAAAACAGCCCCACAATGCGATTATATAATATTAAACAGTTTTATGACAAGACTTTATAAATTGTTTTTTTAGAAAAATAAAGTAAACATTTAGTATAATATTTTTATGAAGAGTAAAGAAACCGCATATAAAATTTCAGACGCTACTTTCAGAAATTGGGAGAGATTAAATAAAGAAATCACCGATGTTTCATTTCTTTCTCGTGCTAATAAAACACAATCAAAAAAACAAATAATTCCCGTTGAGTATATTGAGAAAAACATCCAAAAAGAAGCAGATAAATTGATGTTTTATCTAGATAAAACTCGCCCAATCGAAGTCACTGTTAATTCACTTATCTTGAAATATTTATCAGACCAAAACATTATTCTTAAAAAAGAAAATAAATTTATCGCAAAAACTCCGTATGTTTCAGATTTTATCGCAGACTTGACAAACAATTTCTATGAAATAAATTACAATTTTAATCAAAAATTTACCGGTGATATTTTAGGATATATTTACCAAATTTTAAAAAAAGAAGGTGAAAAAAATATCACAGGCTCATACTATACGCCTGAATATATTGTTAAAGAAATGCTTAAAAATATCAGTTTTTCAAACAAAACTATTTGCGACCCTTGTTGTGGCACAGGTGGTTTTTTAAATATAATTGCTCAAAACACAGATGTTTCGCCAAACGATATATACGGATACGACGTTGATGCTAATGCTGTTAAAATCGCGAAAGCAAACCTTTTTTCAATATATAAGGATTATGATTTTCAGCCAAATATTTATGAAGCAGATTTTTTGAAAACTCAGTTGGCCAAAAAATTCGATATTATTATTACCAATCCACCGTGGGGTGCAAAAACTAATTTTGAGCACGATTCTTTTTTAGAAATTCACTCAAAAGAAAGTTTTTCTTATTTTTTGAAAAAAAGCATCGACCACACAACTGATAACATAGGCAAGATCGTCTTTTTATTGCCAACTTCTGTTTTAAATGTAAAAACACATAAAGACATTCGCAGGTATATTGTTGAAAAAACCAGCATAGAAAAAATTAAAATTTTTAAAAAGCCATTTACTGCAGTATTAACAGACGCGGTTTCTCTTTCTTTATCTAAACAAAAAACCAACATAACTGAAATTATTGAAAACGAAAATACACATCAAGTTGATTCAAACCGCTTTTCTAAAAACAAAGATAATGTTTTTACGCTTTACAGCAACCAAATTGAAAATATTATCAAGAAGATTGAAAACACAAAAAACTTTAATTTAAAGGAATGCGATTACGCTTTAGGCATAGTAACCGGCAACAACTCTAAACATATATTTAATACTGCTGTTTTTGGCAGTCTGCCAATATACACAGGAAAAGAAATTCAAAAATATTGTTTATCAATGCCAAAAAAATACATTAAGTACCAAAGAGATTTTTTCCAGCAAGTTGCTAAAGACGAATATTATTTTGCAGTCGAAAAACTTATTTATAAGTTTATTTCCAATAAAAGACTAATATTTGCGTATGATGCAAACAAATCGCTTATTTTAAATTCAGCTAATCTTTTAATTCCGAAAAATACGCCAATAGACGCAAAAGGACTTTGCGTACTTTTAAATTCAAATGTTTTAAATTTTTATTTTAAAAACAAAACAAACCAAAAAAAAACTTTAAAAGCAGATTTACAAAACTTGCCTATTCCGTTAGTCAGTCCCATGCTTGAAAAAAAACTAATTGAGTTTTTTAATAAAAAAGAGTTTGAAAAAGACGCGGAAATTCAAGAACTAATTTATAGTCATTATGGCTTTTCTGATAATGAAATTAAAATAATTGAGGATGATTTAAAATATGGAAAAATTAAACGAAATTTTGAATAACTTGAAATTAAAGTCTAAAAACGAAAACTTAAAAGACAACGTCTTAGACCGCGTTTTTAGCATTTATCCTTTTAATAGGTTTGAATATATAATTAGTTATTTGCTTGCTGAGCGAATTATTAGCATTAATGATTATCTTGAAATTCGCAACGACTATATTAAGCGAAATAAATTTCTGCATTTATTTGAAATTACTTCACCACGTGCTTTTGGCGAAACTTGGGCTCAAAATCATTTAAACATCTTGGTACCAGAATTAGAAAGACCAGATCGTTCGTTTGATCCTACTTATCGTGGTGAATACGATTTTTATTTGCCAATTGAAGATAGTGGCATCAAAATAGAAGTAAAAGCATCTCGGGCAGCAGATGCAAATTCAGACGAACAATTGGTAATCAAAGCCCTTGGTTTTGCCAGCAAGGCAAATTTTAATATGAACTTTCAACAATTGAAACCAAGCTGTTGTGATGTATTTGTCTGGATTGGGGTCTGGCGAGACAAAATTGTCACATGGGTAATGTCTGCAAAAGAAGTTCAAGAACATGAAGACTATTCTAAAAATCAGC
>CAUSQP010000092.1:0-2558 GCA_963534175.1 uncultured Acholeplasmataceae bacterium | reverse complement strand
CTCTTCCGATCTCCAACCTGTATATGGAGAAATCCTAGACGTTGTTAAGAAAACCGAGTTAGGTGAATCTGAAACCATTAGAATTATCGGAAATGACAGTCGTGAAAACAAAACTTTTGTAACAGTTTCTGACATGATTGCCGGTATCTCTTACTTTCTTAACTTATATGAAAACATCGGCCAAACTGACGACATTGACCACCTTGGTAACCGTCGTGTGCGTTTAATTGGAGAATTGCTTGCCAACCAATTTAGAATCGGGATGACTAGAGCCGAGAAAAACATCAAAGACAAAATGTCTGTCAAATCTTTTACCGACATTACTATTCCGGCTATTATGAACACCAAACCTCTAACTACTGTTTTAAACGCTTTCTTTGGTTCATCTCAACTTTCTCAGTTTATGGACCAAACCAACCCGCTTGCTGAGCTTACTCAAAAACGTCGTGTATCGGCGCTTGGTAGTGGTGGTATTTCTCGAGACCGCGCAGGTATTGAAGTCAGAGACGTGCACGCTTCGCACTATGGCCGAATTTGTCCAATTGAAACTCCAGAAGGTCAATCTATTGGTTTAATCTCTTCTCTTTCTTCATATGCCAAAATTGACAAATATGGCTTCATTCAAACCCCTTACTTTAAATTAGACCGCACAAACTCAGTTAACGGAGTTTGCGTGCCAAAAGTTGTAGATCAGCATCTATATTTAACTGCAGACGAAGAGTATAACGCGGTAATTGCTTCTGCTGCTACCGAATTAAACGCAGACGGCACTATTAAAGAAGCAACAGTTACTGGACGTTTGCGCGGAGAAACCGGAATTTTTGCCCGTGAAGACGTGGAATATATGGACGTTTCTTCTAAACAAATCGTGTCTGTTGCGACCGCGACAATTCCATTTTTGGAACACGACGAAGCATCTCGTTGTTTAATGGGTGCCAACATGCAACGACAAGCCGTGCCTGTTATCAAACCAGAAGCCCCACTAGTTGGAACCGGAATTGAGTATCGCGCCGCTAAAAACTCAGGAACTTCTGTAGTTGCTAAAAACGCAGGGTTTGCAGTCTACGTTGACGCTAAACGAATTGACATTCTGCCAATTCCTAGCAAAACTATTAAATATGAAGGTGAGACTCTATTCGCGCCAAACTCAGATTGGACCGCTGAACAGGCTCAAAAAATTTATAAATATGGCCTTGCTGACACTGACGTCTATACTTTGATTAACTATGAACGCTCAAACCAAAACACTTCAATCGTGCAAAAACCAATTGTCAACGTAGGCGACTGGGTTGATTTAAACGAAACAATTGCCGACGGTCCTTCTACTGACAACGCAGAACTAGCACTAGGCCGCAACGTCACCGTTGCTTTCATGACCTGGGAAGGCTATAACTTTGAAGATGCTGTCATCGTGTCTGAAGATTTGGTTAAAAACGACGTCTACACTTCTGTGCATATTGATGAATATCAAATCCAAACCAGAGACCTTCGCAACAACATCGGAAAAGAAGAGTTTACTAACGAAGTTCCAAACGCTAACCGCCAGGCTGTGGCTAAACTAGACGCAAAAGGAGTAATTCTACTTGGATCTGAAGTTAAAGAAGGCGATATTTTAGTTGGAAAAATTACACCAAAAGGTGGTGCTGAACCCTCTCCGGCTGAGAAACTAATTCAAGAAATTATTGGTGAAAAATCCAAAGAATACAGAGACACTTCGCTTAGAGTTCCACACGGTGGTGGCGGAATTGTGCAAAAAATCCAGTATTTTTCCAAGAAAAACAAGGATCAATTGCCACCTTCTGTCAACGAACAAATTAAAGTTTTTATCGCTAAGAAAAGAAAAATCAGAGAAGGCGATAAAATGGCGGGCCGCCACGGAAACAAAGGTGTTATTTCAATCGTAGTTCCTCGTGAAGACATGCCGTATATGGCAGATGGTACTCCTGTAGACATCATGCTTAACCCACTTGGTGTGCCTTCTCGTATGAACATCGGCCAAATTTTGGAACTGCATCTAGGATATGCTGCCAAAACTCTTGGTATCAAGATAGCGACTCCAGTATTTGATGGGGTTGAAAACGCAGACCTTGTAGATATTTTAAAAGAGGCTAACTTGCCACTAAACGGTAAAATGACCTTGTATGACGGTAGAACTGGCGAACCTTTTAGAAATCCAGTTTCAGTTGGTGTGATGTACATGATTAAGTTATCGCACATGGTAGACGATAAACTACACGCCAGAAACGTCGGTCCTTACACTTTGGTTACTCAACAACCAATGGGTGGAAAGGCTCAAAACGGTGGACAAAAACTAGGTGAAATGGAAGTTTGGGCGCTATACGGATATGGTGCTGCCCACGTGCTTCAAGAAATGCTGACTATCAAGTCAGATGACAAGGTAGGTAGAAACAAAGCCTACAGCGCAATTACTCAAGGTAATTTAATCCCAAGACCTTCTCTACCTGAGTCCTTCCACGTGTTGACCCGAGAACTGCAAGCCCTTGGTATTTACGTTGAGTTAATTAACTCAGAAACTGGCGAAAACGACGCCGTTAAAT
>CAUSQP010000091.1:0-2561 GCA_963534175.1 uncultured Acholeplasmataceae bacterium | reverse complement strand
TAAATTGAGTGCCATTAAAGTTAACTTCGTAAGTTACTGAGTAAGTTTTTCGTTTGTATTCAAGTGTAAATACTGTTGTGCCGTCTGGCTTGATTTGCTGAGTTTGGTCTGCTGAGTCTACAGTAAAGTGTTCGTCAAACTCAGTTAGACGGTCAGCGCTAGTGATAGTTTTGTTTGAGTCTGCCAAGGCTTGATGAACTTTTGCTTCAGTTTTTTGAGCAATATCGTCAACCCCTTCAAAGACGTGGTTGATAGTGTAGTTCACAGACTTCGCGTTTTCAGTAAAATAAGCAACTAAAGTGATGTTGCCAGTAACTCTTGCGTTGGCAAAATCATACTCAGCGATTTGTGAGTATACGCCGTTCATAGCGGTTTTCTCTTGCCATTGAACAAAGTTGTAGTTGTAGCCTGCTTTAGTTAATTTAGGGTCTACCACTGGTTTAGTAATTTTGCCTTGATATTTAACCTGAAGAGATTGTGGTTGGTTTTCAACTGAAACTCCGCTAAATTGAGTGCCATTAAAGTTAACTTCGTAAGTTACTGAGTAAGTTTTTCGTTTATATTTAAGAGTAAACACAGTTGTGCCGTCTGGCTTGATTTGTTTGGTTTGGTCTGCAGTGTTGACAGTAAAGTGTTCGTCAAACTCAGTTAGACGGTCAGCACTAGTGACAGTATTGTTTGAGTCGGCTAAGGCTTGATGAGTTTTTGCCTCAGTTCTTTCGGCAATATCGTCAACTCCTTCAAAGACGTGGTTGATGGTGTAGTTGACAGTTTGCTTTTCTTCTGTGAAATAAGCAACTAAAGTTAAGTTTTTAGTGATTTTGGTATTGAAATCAAACTCACTAACTTCTTTATAAACATTGCCCATCTCATCTTTAATCTGCCAGTGTTTAAAGGTATATGTATAGCCTGCTTTGGTAATAGTTGGGTTTGCAGGTTTAGTTAACTTACCTTCATATGGTACTGTTTGCTCAGGTGTAGCAGAAGCGTTTACATCCTTAAAGCGATTACCTTTGTAGTTAACTTCAAAGTTAACCCTGTAGCGGTTTCTTGTATATCTTAATTCAAAGACAGTTGAACCGTCTTTGTTGATTTTCTTCTTAACAACAGTACCACTTGCTAAAGTAAAGCCGGTTGGAGCATTAGTTTGAGTTGGGCTCAGCTCAACTTCAGTTCCCGGAGTTTGGCCTTCAACAACTTCTTCATTGGTTTTGTCTTCAATGAAGTTACCAGCTTGTTCGACAGATTCAAAATATCTCTTGATTGTATATTTAGTTTTAAGTGGTGCTCTTTTTCGCATTACTGCCTCAAGAGTAATATCTTGAGTAATTGGAGTATTAAAATCATATTTAGTTCTAGCACCAGTTATAGGGTCTACTAAATTCCAGTAATCTAGTTCTTCAAGATTTCCGTGTTCATCTAATCTAGAAACTAAAGAAGGTGTTAAGTAGTTAATTTCTAATTTTTGACCATGTACTCGTCTAGTTGGAAATAACTGGTTAGCATCACTTGGTGTAATAAAGTTTATATTGTGATACTGCACTGGTTTTTCTGGTTTTGGTTGATTTTGTTTAATTGATTTTAAATAAAGTACAGTATGAGTGGTTGCTAGTTCAGTAGTGAAGTCTACTTTTTCGGTTAGCGCACTGTCTTTATACCAACCAGCGTAAGCGTATCCTTCTTTTTGGTAAAAATACTCTTTTAGTGAGTTTCCTTTTTTAACAATATCAAAGTAAACTCGCTGAGCGCCGTCAAAATAAGAAACTGCAACCAGTCCTTGCTTGTCTAGTTCTGGACCAATTTTATCAGTATCGGTAGTTATGTCGTATCTAGCAGTTAGTCTAAGTTCAGACGTTACCCAATTTGGAATTTGTACTTCTTGTCCTGGTGCTAAGTCTATACGTTTGCCAGTTTGGTCAAAGTAATACCAGCCTAGAAACTTAGAAATATAAAAAGGTGCTGTATTGAACTTAATGTCTATGCCTTGTTTGACAGGGTCATAAGTAGTGAATTTACCTGTAGTTTTATCTATATAGTCAATAATTTGAGTTTTTTGAGTTTGATTTTTAAAAATTCCTTTTAAAAGAAAATCATAAACTAAAGAAATGTGCGTGCTGTTGTCTACAATAAACGCACGGCCACGAGCATTTTCTTTTGTAAACACAACTTCTCTGCTTACAGGCTGTTCGTCTGCTATACCTTCTTTGTTAAAGGGGACAAAACTTTTAATCTTGTAAAGTTCTTCATAGATGTGTTTATATTCGGTTTGCAATTTAGAATACGGAAGGATTACTGGTTTGCGTGGTGCTTCGCCTGTGTATGGTTCTGCGAAAAACACACGAAGAAAGTTAGAGTAGTCAACAATAACATCATATTCTTTTTTGATTCCTATCCAGTTTTTAGTGTAGATAGTAAGAACTTCAGAATCATACTGACGGTCCGTAAAGTCTATAGCCATATATTTATATGGTTTGGCTTTAATGGCAGTAATTTTACCTATTCTACTAGATTCAAACCATTCTTGTTTAACAGAAATATAGGTAGACTTAGTAACATCAACA
>CAUSQP010000090.1:0-2590 GCA_963534175.1 uncultured Acholeplasmataceae bacterium | reverse complement strand
AAATTAACGGAAAACTCCTAAATAATAAGTCGTCTAAATTAAAACCATTAAAAAGCAGCCAAATCAGCGCAACTAAAGTAAAAGCGGTTTTTACTTTGCCAAGCCAAGCTGCGGCAACTACGCGGTTTGCAGAGACCGCAACTAATCTAGCGGCTGTAACTAAAAATTCACGTGTCAAAATTAAAAGAAATGCAACTAAATAAAGTAGCCAAAACAAACTAATGCTGCCAATTTGTTTGGCGAACTGAAGGTGCCAAAACGGAAATGTTGGGATAAACAAAAGTGCTGTAAATACCAAAATTTTGTCGGCGATTGGGTCTAAAAACTTACCAAAAGTTGTGACTTCATTGCGTTTTCTGGCTAAATATCCGTCTAAAAAATCAGTAAAACTAGCGATTGCAAAAAGCACAGTGAAGATAAGTTGGGAAATAGTTATTTCAAAAAAACCAGAAATTGGTTTGGTGAGTTGTGGAATAAACAGCAAAATTACTGAAACCGGGATCAGGGCAATTCTGCTTAAAGTAATTTTATTGGCAATAGTCATTTTAAAACTCCTTTTTTCTTTTAAAAAAATCTAAAATATTGTATAATTGTTAGCGTTGGAGGAATTATGGCTAACATCAAACAACAGATTAAAAGAAACAAAACAAACGAAAAGGCTCGTTTGCGCAACAAGTCTTTTAAATCAGCTTGCAAAACTGCAATGAAGAAAGTCAACTTAGCCGTTGAACAAGGTGATAAGACTCAAGCAATTTTAGCATTAAACGCTGCTTACAAGAAATTAGACATGGGCCAAAGCAAGGGAATTTATCATAAAAACTTCGTTGCTCGCCATAAATCTAATTTAGCGCTTAAAGTTAATCAACTATAGAAAAGGAGTTTTGAAAAGAAACTCCTTTTCTTTTTTAACTTAGTTTATTAGTAAAAATTAAATCTATATTTTGTTAAAAATGCGAGTTTATCGCATTTTTTTATCGGTTTTAAACATCAGAATATCTTTAAATCCGCCACGTTGTGGTAAATAAAGAATTTGTGAGAATCTTAAATTTTCAGGCACAGGATAAGCACTTGGATAGCCAAGGGTGTTGACGTAATGGGTCAAAAGTACACCATTGTCTGCGTGCTCTTCAAACATTTTAAGCATTACTTCGTAAGTTGCCAAAATATCGTCGCACGCTCGGTGTGTGTTTTCAGTTTCCACTCCATACTTAGCAATTGCATTTTTTAACTTCCACGGAAAACCATTGAAGTCGCGGTAAAGTGCAATTACGTCTAAAACATCGTTTTTCAGTTGATAGCCAGGTTCAAACAAACAAATAAAACGGTGCAGGAAATTTAAGTCAAAGTTAACGTTGTAGCCAATTAGCAGCGACTCGCCTTCAAGCAACTCCATAATTTCGCTGTAAGCCTGTGCTTTGGTGACACCACTTTCATCAATCATTTCTTGAGTAATATGGGTAAGTTCTGCAATAATTTCTGGAATTTGTTCTTTATTTTGAATAAGCAAGTCTACTCTTTTTATTTCTTGATAGTCTTTGCCTTGTTTTTCCAGCAAGATTGCCCCAAACTCAATAATTTCGTTTTTATAAGAGTCTAGGCCTGTAGTTTCTAAGTCAAATAATAAAATTCTTTTGTGTTTTAAATCCATTTTTTAGTCCTCCATAATAAAAAAATTAAAAACATCTTGAATGTTTTGGGTGTTGTATTTAAATAAATAGTCAAAGTCAGCGAGTTTTTGCAACTTTTTAAATAGGTAAGCGGTTGTAAACTCTTTGGCTTCTTTTAAAAGTAGCACTGAACGAGTGGGTGAAAGCATAGCAGATTGGCTAAGTTCTTCTACTGGGTTTGCCAAAAGACTGGCTTGTTTGGCTAAATATAGATTTAAATAAGCCAAATATATTAACTTATTTAAGTGAGTTAAAGAAACGCCTGACTTGGCAAACTCACTAAACAAAGCCACGGCTTGTTTTTTTTGTTTAAACAAAATAAGTTTAATTAACAAAAATACATCTGCGGTCTCTTGTTTTTGATTTAAACTAAGAATAATTTGCTCTTCTTCTAAATTAGCATCTAAAGCAAACTTAACTTTAGTGAGTTCTGCTAAAAACAAATCAAAATTGTCCAAAAAAATGTTTTTAAGTGCTTCTGTTAACTTAGGATATTTTTTTGCATCTATATTTTTTTTAGCGAGAGAATTTTGAAACTCCGTCAAAGGAATTTCAGAAAAATCAAAGTACTCAGCCACCAGCATTATTTTATTTAAATTAGAGTTAGTAAAGTCAACTGTGTCTAGAATTAAATAAAGATTCACTTTGCTGCTTGCTTTAGTAAGATTCAAACAATTTATTAGTTCCCCTGTATTTTTTTCACTTTTTAGAATGTGGGCTAAATTGGTTAAAACTAAATTTTTTTGACTAGCCATTAGTCCAGTTGACATACATTCAGCGAGTAGTTCGACAATCATGCCTTCAGTTAAATCAAGAACACTGAAGTCAACGTCAATTCAATTTTTAATCTCTGTAATTTTTTGAAGGGAGTACGTAAGAGATTGATTTTTAATTATGCAATTCACCGATAAAGTATAACATTT
>CAUSQP010000089.1:0-2596 GCA_963534175.1 uncultured Acholeplasmataceae bacterium | reverse complement strand
AAAAAAGGTACAGAACCAGTTAAAATCCCAATTAAAAGCGGTGTTTTGTCAAAGTAAGTGCGAGAAACTTCCTTGGCAACACGTTTAACTTGCCTTTTAATGCTAAAGCGAGAAATTAAAACTTTTTGGATATCTTTTTTAACTAAATTTCGCATAATTCACCTATAAACTCAATTTGCAGAATTTTGCCAACGCCAAGTGTATCGTTTTTGTAAAGTTTTGGAATATAAATAATTTGGCCAGTGGAATCCGTCAAAATCGGATAGTGCTTTCTAAAATTAAGCGGTACTTTGGCGTCTTTAAAAAGTTTTGAAACCAACTTTGTGCCATAACTGTAAGAAAGTCTGTCTCCTTTGGTACAGGTCTTGACAAAAAAAGGTGGTCTAAGAGCACCAGTACTGTATTCAATTATACAATTAGTTAAACGGGTTTGGGTTGGATTTGAACTAAAGTTAAAATTATCTATATTATATTTATATAATAGTGGTTTTTTTGAACGATTTGTTAAAGTAAACTCTGTATAAGTTTTTTCAAAAAACCAAGTGTCATTTAACTTAATTTCTAAATTAGGTTTAGAAATTAAAATCGCGTTGTCAATTTGCGTGAGTTTGCGTAAATTAAAACTAATTTTTTTAAAAGTTAAAAGCTCTGCCAGAATGTATAGCCTAGTGTGTAAAGGCAAAATTGAGTACTTTTTGTTTGAGAAAACTTCCTTATTATGAATAAAGTCTGCAGCTGTTTTTGAAAGTTCTTGGTTAATTGATTGAAAAATATTAGAAAGTGTATGCAGTCTTTCTGTAATTTTAGGATTTTCTTTAGCCAGCATAGGCAAAATATCATTACGGAAACGATTTCTTGTGTAGATATTTTTTAAATTGCTATCGTCTTCTGAAAATTCTAGGTTGTGTTTTTTGGCATATTGATAAAGTTCGCTTTTCAAAATTCCTTTAAAAGGTTTTAGGTAAATAAAACCGTCTTTTGAATAAGCAGTGTTAAAACCACTTAAAGAATTAAACAAACCTTGCTTTGCAAAATTCATTAGCATAGTTTCGGCAAGATCGTTTTGGTGGTGCGCAGTTACTATGATATTAGTATTATTTTCTTTTGCAATTTCCTTTAATAAAGCGATTCTACAATCTCTTGCGTTTTTTTGAAAATTGTTATTTGCACTTATCTTAATATCTTTTAAAAATACTTTGTAGCCGTGTTTTAAAGCAACTTTTTTAACTAACTCACCTTCTTTAAGGCTAGCCTTTCTCTTGTGGTGATTGAAGTTAACAACTATGCAATTGAGTTTTATTTTAGCAGCAGCGTCTAACAATACCATACTGTCAACTCCACCAGATACTGCTAAAACAAATGTTTTTCCTGGATAACTTGTCTTTAGTTTTTCAATAGATTTTAAGATTTTTCGCATATTTTTATCCGTTTATTATATAATATTATAACACAACAAAATAAACTATTTTTTTGAAAAATAAGGGGTAATATGATAATTTTAGCAAGTCAATCGCCACGCAGAATTCAAATTTTGACTGAAAATAAACTTGAGTTTAAAGCAGTTTCACCTACCTGGGATGAAAGCAAGTTAAATAGTTTAAATTGGCGTAGTTACGCGACTACACAAGCATATTTTAAAGCAATTTCTGTTTTAAACGACAGCGAGTATCTAGACCAAAATGACATAATTTTGGCAACAGACACGATTGTGGTTTTAGAAAATATGATTTTGGGAAAACCAATTGAAGAAGATGCTTGTTTTGAAATGTTAAAAAAATTAAATGGCAAAAAACACAAAGTTGTAAGTGGTGTTGCCTTAATTTATAAAAACAAAGTTTATTCATTTAAAGTAATCACGCAAGTTTATTTTAAACAAAATACCGACACAGAAATAAAAAAATACATAGAAAAAGCAAGACCTTTCGATAAAGCAGGCGGCTACGGAATTCAAGATAAAGAAAATACTTTAATTAAAAAAATAGTTGGTGATTATCAAAACGTGGTTGGTATGCCAAGTGTTGTGCTTAGTAAAATTAAGGAAATTTATAAATGAACCCAGAAGTAGATAAATTAAAATTAAACAGGGTAAAACAAACCTACTTTGCTAAGTTAAAAGAAAAAGACTTTTCTTATTTTGATATTGGCTATATTTTTGCCTTTGCGGTGGAAGTAGTTTTCTCTGCACTAATTGTTTATTTGAGTTTAAATTGGCAAAACAGTTATTCACTTAAAAGTTGGTTAAATGCATTTACTATTTCTTTTGTTTTAGTTTTCTTTATTGGTTGGGTAGTTTTAATGGCCAATAAAAATATTTTATCGCCACTTTTTTACGGGACTAAGTCTTTTTTCACTGTACTAACTGGACAAAAACTTGGTGAAACTTACTTTGAGTACTGTAAAAGATGGGCAGAAAAACCAATTAAAAAATTTTACTATATTTCTAATTTTTTAATCGCTTTAATTCATTTTGGGGTGTTTATTATTTTACTAATTGTTTACTACGCAAAATAATTTTGTTGTAGAAAAAAAGAAAAACGACTGAATTGAGGTGTACCCCATTTACTGGACTGTTTTTTACAAGCCAATTATAACATGA
>CAUSQP010000088.1:0-2619 GCA_963534175.1 uncultured Acholeplasmataceae bacterium | reverse complement strand
TAACTATTATACTTAAATAAAAATATACTTTATTTTGACTAATTTTTTTCATATTTACCTCTTATAAAATTCAAAATTATTTAATACAAACAACAACCCCGTAAACATGGTGCACATTTCGCCAACTGAAAGCACCAGTTGGCACGATGCGATATGCAGAAGGATATAAGTAATTGTATTTCGTGCCGAGCCACCATTGTTGCTGGTAGCTGCTATCATAACGTGGATGTTCTTTGACATTTGGGTATGCATTTAAATCAGCACCACGGTAAAACGGTTGATTTCCAGAATACTGATTTAGCACTGCTTTTGCGTAGTCAGTTGTTTGTTTTTTAAGTAGTTCTTGCTTGTTTTTATCTAACGCTGGTTTAACTGAAAATTCACTATCATGGTAAGTCGGCATGTGGACTTCACCACCTAGCATTTTCCCTATATTTTCAACCAATGCTTTAAAAATAGAGTTCTCTGGTTTTGCGTTATCTGAATGATTTTGCACAAAAATATTAAAAGGGGTAAAGTCAATAATTTTTTTGGTGAACCAAGTATCTTGTTCAGGGATTTTTTCAAATTCCACGTCTTCAAACTTATAGTAACTGCCGTTATACAATTCGTATCTATCTCCAACACTATCTTTGTAGTAGTGGCGGCTAAACTTAAGTATGTAGTCTACAGCAGCGGAATTAAACTTAAGTTCTTGCTCTTCCGCTCGTTCAAACTGAATTCCAGCAGGGTCGAGAACTTTAGTTTGTGGGTATTTACCAAATAGTTTGATAGGTTTTCCAATGTAAAGTGTGACTTTATGGCTTTTAGTAACTTCAAAGTTTTCAATTTCTGCTTTAGTCATTTCAATGCCATCTAATTCACTTTTCACAATACCAAGATTATTTTGCTTAAATTGACTATCGTCAATTTCACCTATTGTGGCGCCACTTCTAATAGTTCTTTCAGCAAAAGAACTCGCGTGATTTATAACTTCAAAGGTAATCTTATAAACTTTTCTAAAAAAAGTAATAGTAACTTCGTTTTGGGCTTCATCTGCATTTACTGTAAACTTTTCAACACTAAACACAGGCTTTTGGTAATCAGAGTCATTGTGGTAAGCATACTCAACTATGTGAGTAGACCCAATTTTACCGAACTTACCAAAACTTTTTGAGCTAAAAGTACCATCTATGTTCTCTTTTTTTATATGGTAAAGGATTTCTCTTTCTTGATATTCAGTTCTAGCGTGTAAGTCTAAAATTTCTGTATCTTTAGATACAACAAACTCAGCTTGAACAGTGCCATCCGGAGTCTGAGCCCAACCAAGGAAATTGTGAGTATCTTTAAGAGTGTACTTAGGTAAAGCGACAATTCTAGTTTTTTTAACTTTTAGTGTTTCAAAAGTCAAGGCAGAAATGCCTTCACTTTTCTTAAAATTAACTGTAATTTCTTTTAATTTATAGTATTGACGAACTTCAACATCGTTATTTCCGTGCTTTAGTTCAGCGGTTAACTTGTTGTCAGGGTGCATAGTGTCTTTTTCATAGAGACTTTTGTCTAAATCAGCGTAGTCTGAGTAATTTGCACCATCTTCAACTTTTTGGTTTGACTTAACTTCTACTATTTTATCGTATGTATTGTCAAGTTCACTTTCTTTACCTTGTTTTTCAAGATAATGCACAATTTTGTAGTTTACTAACTGATTTTGTGTCTTTTTTTAAAAACAGGATATAGTTTGGTGTATTCTTTTTTGGCTTTAAGTTCAGAAATAAAAGCATTGTCGTTTTGCTTAGTGGACCAACCTAAAAACTCTTCGTCTTTTTCAAGTTCGAGTTCTTGATTTGAAAAAGTTACGTCAATTTTTCTGTCTAACTTAAACTTCTTTTTGGCAATTTCTTCGCCGTGTTTGGTATGAAAAGTAATTTCTATAACTGTACTGGCTTGACTAATTTGTTTTCTCACACCAAAAATAGTTCCGAGAATAATTGCCAAAATTGCAACTATTAAAACTAAAATACTTAAATATAAATATAGTTTGTTTTGAGTAATTTTTTTCATAATATTTTCCTTCAACGTTTTTTTATTATCTTATTTAAAAGTTAGTTTAAAGACTTCCGTTAAACACTTTGCAACTCCGTCTTCTTTGTTGGTGTGGTTTGTAAATAACTTGGCGTGCGGATATAAAATTTCGCGACTATTTCGCATAGCAACACCATATTTAACTGAATCCAGCATTTCAACATCGTTAACATTATCCCCAAAAGCAATAGCCTTATCTAAATCAACTTCTTTTAATTTAGCGAGTTCTAATATAGAAATTGCTTTGCTTTGACCTTTGATGTGAACTTCGTAAAGTGGGAAGTTTCCGTTTTCAGCAAACACATCAAAATAATATCTAAAACCAAGTCCTTGGAATTTTTTTGAAATAATTTCTTCAAATTCTTTGGACTTTTCTGGTTTAAGTAGCACTAAAGCACCAGGAAAATCAGGTAAACTCATGTGGTTTTCTTTAGTAATTTCAATAATTTCAACTTCAGATTGGCCAGCAAAAAAAGAAAACCTAGCCAGACGGTCGTCGTAGTTGTAAACATAACATAAATTATCTACGTTAAATAAATAACTTTCAATTATTTTTGA
>CAUSQP010000087.1:0-2649 GCA_963534175.1 uncultured Acholeplasmataceae bacterium | reverse complement strand
GATTATTTGTAATTTTATAAATTTTTATATAGTGGATGTGGCTGGGAATTCTTTATTAAAATTTTGTCAACTGCAGTGTCGCTAATTTCACAGACTTTAGAAAGTTCCGCAATTGTGTGTTTGGTTTATTTCTAATTTCGGCCAACACCTTGATTTGAGACAAGTTTAATTTTATTTCTGAATTTTTATTACCAACTTTATTACCAACATCGTTAACTTTGTTGTAAGGTATTGTTACCAAGATCGAATTATTAGAAATCTTAATGGTTTTTCTACCGTAGGTGTTGGTAATCAAAGGAATACCACTACCGTTTTTTTCACTAATTCTTAACTGTAGAAAAATTTCTGGCAGTTTTTCGTTAACAGGGATAGAGTGGCCACTAAAAAAACCTTCTAATGTTTGCAGAGTTGGCAATTCTCCGCGAGAAAGTATTTCTATTCTATCTGAAAACGCCGTAAACATTGGTTCGTTTAAGTTAATCCACTTGTTGTGTAAAAAAGCGTTGATAGTGGCTTCCCTGAAAGCATTTTCGTTAAACAGCATCATTTCTTTTCTTTCCATTATCCTGTTGTTCTCGTAGGCTTGTGGAATGTTTAAGATATTGCCAAAATCTAGAACTTCCTTTAGAGAAATCAAAAGACATTTATAACCAAACTCTCTAACTGAATGCATTATACTTGCTTTGTTTTTGCCAGCAAAAACTGCAAATCTAATTGGAATGTGTGAGTTATCTGAAAGCAACTGCGTAAGAATATTGTATTTACCATCTTTAGTCAGTAGACCTAAATTTTCTTTAAAGTTTCTTTCATTTAGTTTAATTCCTTTAAATCTATAGTAAGCAAATAATTGTTCAAAAGTAAGATCTTGATATGCAGACTCTTTTGTACAAATTGTCGGTAGACCGAATGTTAATACTGAAAAGAGATTAGCTTCACATTCTGGATATTTTTGATATTTTCTTTACTTGAACCAATTCGAATATAGCGTTCACCTGCGTATGTGGTTGGAATAACTTTCGCTGAAGGAATTATTAGAACCATTATTCTTTTTTTGTTGATTTGAATTTCTTTGAAGTCAAACAAGATGCTTTGAGTATTAGTTTGTGTGCCAGAACATGTTTATATGTTTAGGCGCTTCTTCGTTTTAAAACGATAGAAATGTTCATAAAAGTTTTTGTTAATTGAGTGAAAAAGAAAAAGCACAAAAGTGTTAAATAGCCTTGTTGTGCGATTTTTTAAGTTTTGAATACTGTTTTTTTTTTTTTTTTTTTTTTTTTTTGGTAAATTATTGTCTTGATGCAGGTAGTTTGATTTATAAATTAAAAATTTTAAATAAAATTTTTTTAAAATGTTTATATTGAAATACAATTGTTTGGGGATTTTTTTAAAAAATAAAGACTATTGACGTTTTTCTGTTTTAACGGCTGAAAATCCGATTATATAATACATATAGCAAGATGTCTTTATAAGAAAAGACCTTGTTAGATTTTTACTTTTATGCAAAGGAGAATTTCTATATGCAAAACAAAAGAAGAAATGGTTATTTAATTTCTGCATTGTTAATTCTTGCGTTAACCCTTATTACTTTATTTGTAATCTTTTTGTTTATGCACCCAACAGTTTATTTTTCTAAAGCCAGTGGCTTTTCGCAACACGATGGTGTGAAGGCTGGTAAAAATAAACTACGCTTTGTGGTGCCAGAAACTGTAGACACAACTAAGTCTACCTACATTTCTGTGAAACAAGAATGGTTTGAAACTAGCAGAATGGGCAGAATTACCGACATCAAAGCCAAACCCAAAAAATACCTAGCTCTAGACTTTACAGACCGTGAATACGATTCTGAAGTTTTTACGATATACACCAAAAACTGGTTTGGAATTAAAAGAGAACACGATGTTATCGTTGATTACTCTAATTTTCTTCGTATATTTTTCCGAGAGTCACACACTGGCGAAGCGCCACGTAAACCGATTATCTTGCCGTATTCTAAACTTCAAACTGAGTACAAACATATTTACGAAGAACTTTATAAAATCAAGAGTTTTGTTGCTTTTGGCAAAGATGGAAAAGCTACTGGACAACCAGTAAGCCGAGAAGAAGTTTTTACTAAGGAAAGCGCAAAAGGTCGTGCTTTTATTGTTAACAACAACACACACGTTTCTTTAGTTTATGATTTCTTACTTCCAGGTATTTTTAAAAACCAAGCCCAAAAAACTCAAGTGATTGACTATATTGAAAAGTCAGTTGGAAAATTCAAAACTTATGACCCCGCAAAACAAGGTATTGACATTAAGTTCAACACAGCACCTTTCTATATTTCTAAGTTCCTTGGTTGGTACTATATTGACCCAACTGGCAACCGTGTTGACTTAAAACCAGGCGAAGAAGTTTCAATTCCTAACTGGGTAATGTCTGAACTTAGATTGATTGCTAGATACGACATCACTACGGATACCGACAAAATTGGCCCTGAACTAGACAAGCAAGGATTGGTAGCAGTTTCTTATTTTGATGGAGCACAAAGAGTTATCTTTGACATCGTTAAAAAAGGAACTCCGCTTAAAGAGCATATTTACCAAAAAGAAGGGTATGCTTACGCTGGTTGGTATAAAGACAGTGCGCTAACCGAAAAAGTAGACTTCACTA
>CAUSQP010000086.1:0-2731 GCA_963534175.1 uncultured Acholeplasmataceae bacterium | reverse complement strand
ACAAGTTTCTAAGTCAGCATATATTAAGACAGCAAAGTCAAATTTTGTGCGTAAATTTCTTTCAAAAAGTAGCGGAACTTCAACAAATATATAGTTATTTTTTGAATTTTTTTGGATTTTCCCAATTTCTAAAAAAACTAAAGGCAAAAGAATGTTTTCAAGTTGCTTTAGTTTTTTTGGATTGTTAAAAACTGTTTTTTTAAATATTTCTTTAAGGTTTTTTAATTCAGGTAAATTAAAAGTTGTAGAAATTTTTTTAAGTACTTCTGGGTTTTGCCAAAGTTGACTAACTATTTCGTCGCTTGAAACGGTTTCGTGTCCTTGGTTTTTTAAAGCAGTTAAAAACTCAGTTTTGCCAGAACATATATTGCCGGTTATTGCAATTAGCTTAGTGTTGGCAGACTTCGCAGACATAACTGCTCCTTCCTGCTACTTTAATTCGCTTGATTTTGCTATTGCAAACTACACAAGGTTTATCTACTCTGGTGTGAACTTTTAAATAGTTTTGGAAACTGCCGTTTAGCCCTTCTGCGATCTCAAAATTAGAAATAGTTGAGCCGCCAAGTTTTACTGCTTCTGACAAAATTTCTCTGGAGTTTTGAATAATTTGTGCAAAGTCTTTTTCAGTTAAAGTATCAACGGTTCTGGTTGGCAGAATTTTGCTTGCAAACAAAACCTCATCAACATAAATATTGCCAAGCCCGGCAATGTTGTGTTGGTCTAGTAAAAAGGCTTTGACCTGAGTGGTTTTGCGTTTTGACAAGTTTTTTAGTTCAGTTGCAGTTAAGTCAAAAGGTTCTTTGCCTACTTTGTCTTTTAAATATTTACTAAGTTCGTTTGACTGAACTAAAACAAATGTGCCAAACTTACGTCTATCTACAAAATCAAGGGTCGTTTTGTCTTCAAAATAAAAACGAACTCTGGTGTGGGAATTGATTTCTGAGTTTAAATAGTATCTGCCTTCCATTCTTAGATGTGAAACCAATGTGTAGTTGTTAGAAAGTACTAAAAATAAATATTTAGCGTGTCTCTTAATTTCTTTAATTTCGGCATTTAAAATTGCAGAAATTGTAGATTTAGCAATAATTTTTTCGTTATTAAAGTTATCTATAGCCTTAATTTTTTTGCCAACTATAGACTTAGATAAATATCTGCGGACATTTTCAACTTCAGGAAGTTCAGGCACACTACACCTCGATCCAGCGCTTTGCGCTGCTTTCGCTAACAACTAGCGGTACAGAGAAATTAAAATCAGTCATTATTTTTTTAATATCAGCAATCAAGTTTTCCTCGCCTTCCTTGATTTCAAAAATAAGTTCATCGTGGATTTGCAAAAGCATTCTGCTTTCTGCACGCTTTTCTAAAAGAAAATCATTAATTTTTAACATAGTTATTTTTAAAATATCGGCAGCAGTTCCTTGGATTGGTGAGTTAATCGCCATTCTTTCAAAAAGTTTAGGGTTGCGTCTAAAGTAAAGTGAGTTTACATCCAAATAACGGCGACGGCCAAATAAAGTTTCGCTAAAACCTTTTTCTTTAGTGCTGTTAATTTGTTTTTCTTGAAATGGTAAAGCTGAAGGATATGCATCAAAATAAGTCTTGATATACTGATCTGCTGTTTTAAGGTCAACTGAAAGCGATTTTGCCAGACCATAAGCAGACATCCCGTAAATTAGGCCGAAGTTAATAGCCTTGGCTTTATGTCGCTGTGCTTTGTCGATATTTTGAGTTTGAAAAATACGCATCGCGGTTGCGCTGTGAATGTCTTTATTTAAAGAAAAGTCTTTAATCATGTTTTGGTCTTGAGAAATTTCGGCAAGCACCCTTAACTCAATTTGTGAGTAGTCAAGCGAAAGAAAATTAAAACCAGGTCTTGCGATAAACGCATTTTTAATTTTCGAGCCAATTTCTGAGTGGCTAGGAATATTTTGAAGATTTGGACTAAAAGAACTCAAGCGCCCAGTTGCAGTTTGAGTTTGATTGTAAGTCGTGCAAACAACGTTTGAATCGTTTACCGTTTCAAGTAGACCAACAATATAGGTTTGCAAAATTTTTGCGTAAGTTCTGTAGTCTAATATCAATTTAACAACAGGATATATTGATGCGTATTCAGCCAAAGTCTCGGCGTCAGTTGAAGCCGAACCTTTGGCAGTTTTTTTAGTTTGTTTTAAACCTAAGTCTTCGTATAACAACTTCGCGATTTGTTTTGGACTAAGCGGATTTAGTTCATATCCCACTATTTGGTTAATTTTTGTTTTGATTTCGCTTGTTTTTAGTTCAAACTCTGTTCTTAGTTGCTTTAAATAAGCAGTATCTAGAAGTACACCAGTTGTCTCCATTTTGGCTAAAACCAAAGCAAGCGGAAGTTCAACTGACTGATACAGCCAGTATTGTTTTGTGTCCTTTAGTTCGGTCATTAGTTTTTGGTAAACTAAATCAGTTAACTTAACTTTTTTTGAAAGTGAGTTTAAGTCAGTAACTGCTGTTGACTTAACGTCGTATGCTTTTGGCACTTCAATTAGTTCATCAAAACAGGTGTTTGCACATAAATTAAAAATTTGAGTACCTGCTTCTGCGTCTTTAACATAGGCAAGTAAAAGTGCACAGTTCATTTTTTGAAAATTAAACTGAATATGGTTATTAATCAATACTTTGATAAATCTTTTTAAGTTATATACAACAAGTGGCAAATCATTTTGCAAAAATGCACGAAAAGCAGGACATGCAAAAG
>CAUSQP010000085.1:0-2762 GCA_963534175.1 uncultured Acholeplasmataceae bacterium | reverse complement strand
TGCTATAAAGTTGATTGCCTGTGTTTCTAAAAACTAACCAAAGTACTAAGTTAACTAAAGACATCAAAAGTACAGTTAGTCCTAAAAATAACATGACTTTATAAAGTTTGCGAGTTCCTCTGACCTTATTACTTAAGTTTAAAAGTAAAACTGTTAAAAACACAAAAGCAGTTGCACTAAGCGCGATTATGCCAACGCCTCTTAAAACCATTTCAAAAACTAAAGTAATTGCACCGATAAACACACCAGAGGCAATTGAATATACCCAAAGTGAGAATCTTGCAATTGAAACAAAGTTACCGAGTAGCGAAAACAAAAACATTAGTCCAAAAGCACTTAAAGAAACTATTGAAAAAATAACTAAGTTTGATTTTCTTTGATCTGGAGTTAGACCAGATTTATTGCTAAAAATAAAATAATAACCTAAGAAAAATACGATTAAAGCAAAGACAGATACCAGACCTACAAAAAACAAACTTTTTAGTAAAAGTGATGTAAAAGTAGTTTTTGGAACTGTACTTTCTTGAAGTGAGTAGTCTTTTGTTTCTAGGCTTTGAATTCTAGAAATTTTCTTTAAATTTGGATTTAACATAATAACTCCTTAACACATCTTTTAAAAAGATAACTAACACCTTCATTATAACAACAAAACCTACACTTTTGACCAAAAAATATTAAATTATCTATCCAAAATGTTAAGCAAATATGCAATTTTTTGTATTTTGAAATGGTAAAATATTTGTGCTATGAAATACTATGAAAATTTTAAAGGAAACCGTTGGAAAAAAACAATTGATGTTGCTGATTTTATTCAGGCTAACTACACTGAGACAAAGAAATTCACGCTTACCTTAGCCGCTCCAACTCAAAACACCTTAAAACAAGTTGAAAAATTAAACGAACTTTTAACCGAAGAAACCAAAAAAGGAATTTTGGACGCAGAATGCAAAACTTCTTCAAACATTTTGGCATATGGTCCTGGTTACTTACTTGGAGACAGCAAAACCACACCTGAATGCATTGTTGGTCTGCAGACCGACAAGCCTTTAAAACGCGCTTTATTTGCAGAAGGTGGGATTAAAATTGCTAAAAAAGCCTTGTCTTCATATGGCTATGAACTAGACAAAGACACTGAAGAAATCTTTACAAAATACAGAAAAACTCATAATCAAGGCGTGTTTGATGTATACCCTGAAAACATTAAAGTCGCAAGACACAACCACGTAATTACAGGTCTGCCAGACGGATACGGTCGTGGCCGAATTATTGGCGACTACCGTCGTGTTGCCTTGTACGGAGTTGACCGCCTGATTTTGTAAAAACAAAAAAGCAAGGCAAGTTTTGAGTTTCCCTATACTCCTGAAATCATTCAAAAAATTGAAAACCTAGAGATGCAAATCAAAGCGCTTGCTGACCTAAAGCAAATGGCAAAACTATACGGTTTTGATATTTCCCTGCCTGCTCAGTCTGCAAAAGAAGCAGTGCAATGGACTTATTTTGCATATTTAGCGGCAATTAAACAACAAAACGGTGCTGCGATGTCGCTCGGCAGAGTTTCTACTTTTTTTGACATTTACATTGAAAAAGACAAAAGCGAAGGCAGATTAACCGAGTCCGAGGCTCAAGAGTTGATTGACAACTTTGTATTGAAATTAAGAATGGTTAGGTTCGCCCGTACTCCTGAGTATAACTCTGTGTTTTCAGGAGACCCAGTTTGGGTAACTGAGTCTATTGCTGGTATGAACGGAACCACTAAGTCTTTTGTAACTAACACTTCTTTTAGAATGCTACACACTCTTTATAATTTAGGGGTTTATCCTGAACCTAACTTAACGGTGCTTTGGTCTGAAAAACTACCTGTTGACTTTAAGAAGTTTTGTGCAAAAGTTTCAATTGAAACTTCTGCAATTCAATATGAAAACGACAATTCTATTTCTGAATACCACGGTTCTGACTACGCAATTGCTTGCTGTGTTTCGCCGATGGCTGTTGGCAAGGAAATGCAGTTTTTCGGAGCACGCGCTAATTTAGCAAAAACTCTACTTTATGCACTTAACCAAGGTCGCGACGAAATCACTGGAGAACAGGTGATTAGTTTGCCAAATACTTCTTTAATTCATGATGGCAAATATGAGTTTAAAGCGGTTTACAAGACTTTTAAGTTGGCAATGAAAGAAGTTGCTAAACTTTATGTAAATGCACTTAACATTATCCACTATATGCACGATAAATATGCTTATGAGTCGCTACAAATGGCTTTACTTGACGACGAAATTACTCGTAATTTTGCAACCGGAATTGCTGGACTTTCGGTAGTTGCAGACTCTTTATCTGCGATTAAATATGGGCAAGTTGAACCAATTCATGACCCTGAGACTAACCTGGTTGTTGACTTTAAAACTACAGGTGAATGGCCAAGATACGGTAACGCTGATAACAGAGTAGACGAACTTGTTGTTTCGGTGGTTAAAGATTTTTGGCAAGAAATCGCTGCAAATCAAACTTATTTAAACGCTAGACCTACCATGTCAATTTTAACGATAACTTCAAATGTAGTCTACGGCATGCACACAGGTTCAACTCCGGATGGTCGCAAAAAAGGCGAACCCTTTGCACCTGGTGCAAACCCTATGCATGGTCGCGATAACACTGGTGCTTTAAACTCACTACTATCTGTTGCCAAAATTCCATTTGAGTTTGCTAGAGATGGAATTTCAAATACCTTTCAATTGCTTCCCGAGTCTCTTGGCTCAAGTAATTTA
>CAUSQP010000084.1:0-2778 GCA_963534175.1 uncultured Acholeplasmataceae bacterium | reverse complement strand
CTTAGAAAAACTCAATTAAAAGAAGCAAATGACTTGCTTGCAACAGATCCAAACCACGGAGACTTGAAAACTCTTCACCACCATGCTCAATCTGCATACGACGCTGCTAAGGCTAAATATCCTAACTTAAAAGAAGATAAACTTTCTGGAGCTTCTATTTTCCAAGGTCCTTCAATTGCAATGCTAGACCAAGCAAAAGAAGGTGAAGACTCTTACAAAAACGTATCTAACCAAAAAGCATACGAAGTATTTAAATTCTTATTTAGCAAAGAAAATGTACGCGACTTTTCTTTAGCAAAAGGTTATGCCGCTCCTCGTAAAGACGTATTTGAAACTCAAGAAATCAAAGACTACATTAAAGAAAATAAAAACAGTAGTACTCTTGAAGGTTTAGTTGCTAAATCTTTTGAAACTATTAAAGAGACTCTTGACAAGAAAAACACTTTCCAATCAATTGCTTACGAAAAATCTTCAAATGCCCGCACAGTTGCTCTAAACATCATTAAAAACGTGTTAACTGATGCAGAAGTCGGCAAAGAAATTGTCACAAAAGAAGAAAGCAAAGACAAAAAACCTTTTGATGCTTATAACAGTGTTGCGAAAGATAAACGTCTAGAAAGAATTCAAGCACTACTTAAGTTTTACTACGATAAACACTGTAAATACGAATAAGCAAAATAAAATCAAATTTTTAAAATAATTAAACAACAGCCAATTACTTGGCTGTTGTTTTATATATAAACTAATTACTTCTAATTCTTTAAAAGAAAGGAGAAAAAAATGAAAAAACTAATTTTAACGCTAACCACTCTCTTAACTTCTGTTTTTTTAGTAGCCTGCCACAAAGCGTTTTATATTGCCAAACAAGAGACTGACATCATCATTCATAAACTAATTATGGGCAGAAGTTATGAAAACTCCGTGCTGGAACTGAAAAACATCTCAGATTCCGCTAAAAACCTAAAAAACTACTCAATTAGATATTTTAAAAAATCAAGCCAATTTAATGAACTAACTCTTCCAAACAAAGAACTTAAACCTGGTGAGTTTTTTTCAATTGGTAACGCCGGTGCTACTCTTGTTAAAACTAAAGGAGACACATCAACTGGCAACGCAGGTAAAACTGTTGAAGTTGACTTACTTCAAAGTAAGATAACTTTTGGCTACTCAAAAAGAATTGAGTTAAAAAAAGAAGCCAGAACTATTGATGTATACGGCCAAAAAGACGCTAAAAACACTTTAGCCGAAGAAGCATCACTTTACCGTTTTGCTGAGTTTGAAAAAAATTTAGGTGAAACACACTTAAACTTCGTTTGGTGTCTATTTAAAGTAGAGTACTACAGCGCACTTGGCAAAAACTGCCCCCTAACTTATGAAGAAGTTTTAAAAGGACCTAAACCTGACTTAACTAAGTTAGTTGAAGACAAAGTAAACGCTGGTAAAAACTTAAAAGAAACTTTAATTCAAAATATCTTAAGCAAAAACCCTGGCATCGGTGAAATTATTCCGGTAGACCGAGTTAGTCTTTACAAAGACGGAGACACAACTGACTTTATTGTGTCGTATACAGAAAGCGCAACTGGAAGTAAAGTTGAGCACACTCTTCCAACTAGATACGCGTATTGCGACACACCTGAAAAAGGAAAAGGAGTTACTCGACCTGAGCCTTTTGCCAACCAGGCTACCAACTTAACTCATGACCTTCATGAAAACGCAAAAACTACTTACCTGCAAACTATTCCACGTGGTCAAATTGACGGTAGTTTTGGTCGCTACTTCTTAGTCGTTTGGGCAGGCAACGATCTTGTTGCATTTAAATTAACTAAAAATGGGTTAAACGAAAAACTGCCTTCTAGATTAAACATTTCAGATTCAATACTTTATAACGACATCCCACTTGAGTACTACATTGAAATGGCTTACTACTACGCTGAGCAAAAACGCTTAAACCTTGCCTATGAATACAATAAAGACCCTTATTTCAACTATCGCACAGGTAAATTTAGAAAAGGTCACGAAAACGCAAGGATAAAAACAATTGAGTAAAAGAACTCTTTTAACTGTCCTACTTTATCTACTTTTTGTAGTAATTGTAGGTGCGCCTTTCTTTTTTGCAATTAACGCTGTACTTGGAAAAAGAGACCTTGATTACTTTCAGTCCAATGTCTTGGCGCTGTACGCAACCCCTGGTAAACAAAAACAATATCTGCAAACTTACGCAAAACTTTTTGGCTATGAAACTGAAAACACACCGGTTTTAATCATAAACACAGAACATCCTGAACACTCAAGCATTAAACTACTGGTTTTAAAGGCACATAACCGCAAAACTAAGCAAAACGCACTGCTTGTGTATGTTTCAGAACTACTTGCCTATTCAGGTTCTCCTGATAACTACATAGTCGATGTGGCTAACAAAAACCGCCTTCATCCACAAAATTACAAATCAGAGGTTCATTACCGCCTTGAGTTTTCGTTTACTAATTCTAATTTTAAGTTTGTACAAAAAAACAAGTTCAGTGATTTCCTAAAACCGTTTATCATCAACACTGATTTTGTCACAAACAGCGGCAAGTTTGAAAACTATATAGACGGAATCAAAATAACGCCGACTTACGCACCTAGCACCTTTCCAAACAAACAACAAATTAAAAAACCCGAGTTGATAGTTGCAACTAAAGATTCAAAGTTTGTCAAAGAAGACGTGGCCTACCCTGAGGCTAAGCGTATTTTGAGCACTGATCATAAATTATTTGACCGTCAATATTTAGACCAACC
>CAUSQP010000083.1:0-2797 GCA_963534175.1 uncultured Acholeplasmataceae bacterium | reverse complement strand
GTTGCAGCTTTTCTAGGAGCACCACTGTCTTCCAAAAACAAGTAAAATGACTAATAATCCTAATTAATCTCTTATTTTGTTATTTTTAACTATTTTTACTATAAATACTATGAGCACTAATAAAAAGTTGGTTATTAAACAAACATAAATATATAATATACATTAGAAACAGGTGAAAAATGATTAGAAAAACTAAAATTATTTGTACAATTGGACCAGCCTCTCGTAGCCCTGAAAAAATCCAGGCATTAATTGATGCTGGAATGAATGTAGCACGTGTGAATTTCTCGCACGGTGAATATCAAGAGCATGAAAACACTTTTAAGACCTTAAAAGCAGTTAGGGATAAACTAAACTACAACTTAGCAATTATGACCGACACCAAAGGTCCAGAAATTAGAACTGGTAACTTTAAAGACGGTAAAGTAGAAGTCAAAAAAGGTCAAAAGATTTTAATCACACAAGAACCAGTTTTAGGAAACTCAGAACGTTTCCACATTTCTTGTCCTGAACTTTTTAAAGGAGTTAAAGTTGGCGACTTTATTTTAGTAGATGACGGCAAAATGCGTTTTGACGTTATTGAAAAATATAAAAACAATGATATTTTAACTACTGTTCACCACACTGGTTTTTTGAAAAACCACAAGTCTTGCAACTGTCCAGGTGCAAAAATTAAACAAGTGTTTTTATCTGAAAAAGATAAAAAAGATATCTTGTTTTCAATTGAACATGGTGCTGATTTAATAGCACTTTCTTTTGTGCGCTCTAAGCAAGATATTTTAGCGGTTAAAGAGTTAGTTAAAAACACTTCAAACCCAAATATCCCGTTAATTGCTAAAATTGAAAACGAAGAAGGATATCAAAACTTAGACGAAATTCTACAAGAGGCTGCCGGAATTTTGGTTGCTCGTGGAGATTTAGGTGTTGAAGTTTCCTTTCCTTTAGTTCCAATTTACCAAAAGAAAATGATACAACGTGCTAACTTTTTTGGTAAACCTGTAATTACAGCTACCCATATGCTTGAGTCCATGATTTCAAACCCACGTCCAACCAGGGCAGAGGCCTCAGATGTCGCTAATGCTATTTTAGACGGGTCTGACGCTATTATGTTAAGTGGAGAAACAGCAGTTGGTGAATTTGGAGTGGAAGCAGTGCAAACTATGGTGCAAATTGCTACTGAAATTGAACAAATTTTTCCGTATCAACAAAACTTAGAGAACTTAATTCCAAGTGGTGAGAAAACTATTAACGACTCAATTGGTGTAGCTGCTGCCCAGATTTCAATTTCTCTGCCTTCAGTTGAAGCAATTGTGGCGTTTACAGAAACTGGTGGTACTGCTCGCCGAATTTGTAAGTTCAGACCACAAGTGCCAATTATAGCTTTGACCGATAACTTCAAAACTGCTTGTGAACTTGCACTTAACTTTGGAGTTTACCCAAGAGTTGTCAACCATGTTAATGATTTCTTAAAATACGACGCTAAAGCAATAGATGGCGCGAAAGCCTTTGGACTGAAAAAAGGTGCAACTATTATCTTGACTTCCGGCTGGGCACAAACTCACGGACGCACCAACACTCTTCGCATCATTGATGTTACTGACTAAGTAAGTAAATAGCACAATACGGATACACAAGTGTATCCGTATTTTTTTACTAAAATGAATAAAATTGCGGATATAAAATAAGAAAAATTTTTATCTTAAATAAATAGATTTCCAACTGTTTTTCGCAAAATTTGGCTAATTTTACATTTTCTATCCGCAAAAATATACTAAAATAACTAAAATTGCGGATAAAAAATAAATAGTTTGTTATAATTTAGGTGTAGGTGGCGAAATGGAAATCAAAAGAGACTTTTATTTAAACAAACTTATTGAAAAGAAATGGAATAAACGAATTAAAATAATAACTGGACTGCGTCGCGTTGGCAAAAGTTATCTGCTTTTTAATTTATTTAAAAACCATTTGCTTAAAGAAGGAGTTTCTGAAGACGAAATCATTACTTTTGCTTTTGACAACGCAGAAGACTTAAGAATTTTAGAAAATTACTTACCTGAACAAAAAACTTTGCTCGGTAAACAAGGAAGACATAATTTATCTGTCAATCATTTGAAATTTATTGAGTTTATCTTAAGTAAAACTAAAGACAAAACTAAAAAATACTATATCTTGTTAGATGAAATTCAGTTACTTGAGTATTTTGTTTTTGTGTTAAATGGACTGCTTAGACACGAAAACTTTGATATATATGTGACAGGTAGTAATTCAAAACTTTTATCAAAAGACATAGTAACTGAGTTTAGAGGTCGTGGAGACGCTGTTCACCTTTATCCGCTTTCTTTTAAAGAATACTTTAACAGTTTAAATGTTGATTTTGATGCTGCTTTTTTTGACTACGCTTATTTCGGTGGGATGCCGATTGTTTTATTGGAAAAAACTAATGAAGATAGACAAAGACTTTTAAAATCACTTTTTAAAGAGATCTACATTAAAGATATTGCTGAATATAATTCTTTGAAAAATGTAGATGCATTTTCTCAATTGCTAGAAACTCTGGCTAGTCAAATTGGTTCATTGACAAATCCAAATAAACTAGCTAACACTTTTATGTCAAAAATCAAAGTAAACTATAGCAACGAAACTATAAAAGCACACATTGAATACATCAAAAATGCTTTTCTTTTAAACGAAGCAAAAAGGTACGACATAAAAGGAAAAAAATATATAGGTGCTGGCTCTAAGTACTACTTTGCCGATTCTGGTTTAAGAAACGCTTTAATTAACTTTAGGCAAATTG
>CAUSQP010000082.1:0-2857 GCA_963534175.1 uncultured Acholeplasmataceae bacterium | reverse complement strand
TACGCGATTTCGCACCGTGACTGGAGTTCAGACGTGTGCTCTTCCGATCTAGGAAAACTTTTGATTTCTTGAAGTTCAGAAACCTAAATAAATTTCACCACGCGCATGACGCTTATTTAAATGATGTGCTTGCTAAAATCTTTAAGTCAAGACATAAATACCACGATGATGGAACTGTTGAGTTTAAAGATAAAAAACCAACCACAATTTTGGAAAGAGTGATACCTAAAAAGACCTTGAAAGTTAATGGTAAAGAAGTTAAGTTTATTGACTATTTTGAAAATATTTTTAACTCAGATGACCAATTAATGACAAAGATGACTAAAATTAAAAATACTGGTGCTTTTTGGGATGAAACAATTTACGGCAAAAACGAAGGTAGTGTTCCAATTAAACGTGCTTTTAAGGATAATGTTGCTCACTATTACAGACCAAATATTGCTTTTTTCACAATAGTAGAACTTAAAACAAAAGATAAAAAAGGCAAAGATAAAACTAGTTTAAAAATAGTTCCAGTGCCGATTTATCATTGCACTCAATTTTATGATGAAAAAACAAACGATGGTAAGATTTTTAATTTAGAAAAATTTAGAAAGTATATTTCAGAAAATTTTACAAATGAAAACATAACAGCATCTATTTTTTCAAAAATTGCTAAAAAACCTATCATTCCTGTAGGTACACTTTGTGAAGTGGACGGGGTAAAGGTTAGACTTGCTGGTAAATCAGCTGAAAATTGTGTTTATCACAATACTTGCAATTTAACACTAATACATAAGGATAATTATCTATACTACCGCTGGCTTGATAAACAATTTGATGATATTTTTAAGGAAAAAGAAAAAAATGAAGAAAAAATTAAGAAAGGTCAAAATTCTGAGTTAGTAGATATCTTTAAAAAGTACAGTTATTTGCCAAAAAATAATTCTAGCAAAGCAATAATTTTATCAAAAGAGAACAACCTAAAACTAATGGCAGAAATATACGATATTGTTCAAAAACTATTTGAAGATATGAAAGTCACTACTACTGTTCAACAAAGATTCTTGATTGAAAATAAGTTTGATTCATCTGCGTATTTATCTAAATTTAGTGAACTTGATTTTTTTAATCAAGTCGAGCTACTGATTGCATTTATAAGAGTATTGTTGAAAAGTGATGTTTCAAATAAAGGAAAGATCCTAGATTTAGGCTGTGATATTGAAAAGAAAAAGAATAAAGATGAACTCAAAACATCAGTAAGTGATTTTCATAAAACTGTAGAAATTAAATACAGCTTTTCTATTACTAAGGAATCAGTAACAGGTTTTAAAACTAAGAAAACAACAGTTTTTTAAAAATAATGTTTAGAACCCTGGTTATTAAAAGAACTTCAAAACTTTCACTGCTACACGGTTATCTTTTGATTTATGATGGTGAAAAAGAGACAAAAGCCTTAATTTCTGAACTTTCTTGTTTAATTTTAGAAAGCAACAGAACTTCAATTACATCACCGCTTCTTTTTGAGTTAATTAAGCAAAACGTGTCCGTGATAATTTGTGATGAAAAACATAATCCTGCTGGAACAGTTTTAGGTCTAAACAATTTTCACTCTCAATTAACTTCCTTAAACACACAACTTAACTGGAAGGAAGATACTAAGATGTCGCTTTGGCAAGAAATTGTTAAAAGCAAGATTAGTATGCAAGCAGAAGTTTTGAAAATGTTTGGCTTTAGTGAATACACTAAACTAAAACAATATGCAGACGAAATCAAAGGATTTGATGACACAAATCGCGAAGGAATTGCCGCTAAAGAATATTTTTCAATACTTTTCGGCAAGTCTTTCTCACGAGAACAAGAGTCGATTTGCAATGTTCTTTTAAACTATGGATACTCAATGATTTTAAGTTGTTTTAACCGAGAGTTGGTATCTCACGGTTATCTTACGCAACTTGGTATTTTTCACAAAGGACCTTTTAACAGTTTCAACTTATCTTCAGATTTTATGGAGCCATTTCGTCCAGTTGTAGATATTTTGGTGATGCTTTTTGCAGAATCTGAATTTCCGAAAAGAGAAATTCGTAAACTACTTTCTAAGCGAATTAAGTTAAACGGTGAAGAAAGATATTTAGACAACGCAATTTCTGTATACACCACTCAACTTCTAAATATTTTGAAAAACAATAATGTGCTTTTTCCCAAAATTGAACTTTTAGAAAGGAATGCTTATTTAGATGCAGATCAGAGCGATGCGAATAATTGTAATGTTTGATGTGAACTCAACTACTAAAACCGACCTTAGAAATTACTCAAAATGGCATAAGTTTTTAGTAAACTCAGGTTTTATTATGATGACAGAATCTGTTTACTCCAAACTTGCGCTAAATCCTGCCAACGCCAAAGTAATTAAAGCAGAAATCAGAAAAAACTTGCCACCTGCTGGCACTGTTCAGGTAGTTGAACTTACCGAGAAGCAATTTAACAATATTGAATATTTTTTAGGTGAACCTAAAAATAATGTTATCAACACATTTGAGAGGTATACAGAGATATGATTTTAAAAATTGCTGGATGCGATAAATTTATTAACTTTCAGAACAATTCTTTAAACGTACTTTTTATTCCAGAGGTTAACGAACTTTTTAATTTTATTTCACTTTTTAGAAAAGAAATTGAAGAAGAGACAGAAGTCTTGACCTTTTTTGATATTGATAAAAAACTAAAATTAGATGCAGAAGTAGAGCTACAAACTGATTTATTTTCACTAACTTTAAACCAAAAGAAACTAATAACTTGGTTGCATAAAAAAATTCTTAAAGAGAATTCAAACTCTGAGACTATGTTTAACTTTAACAAAGTAAAAGAAACTATTTTA
>CAUSQP010000081.1:0-2861 GCA_963534175.1 uncultured Acholeplasmataceae bacterium | reverse complement strand
GTCGAATTCTTTGTCCCACTCCCCAAAGTCAAGCCCTTTTCTTGGATTTGAAAGCGTATTGAAATTATTCGCTTTAGATATATTGTAAGGTGGATCTGTAATTATATGGTTAACTTTTAAGTTTTGTTTCTTAAACTCTTTTACTATAGAAAAAGAGTCGGCTAAAAATAATTTATAGTCTGAATAAACTGTTCGCTTTTCTAAATAAGCACTTGCAATGGTCTTTGCAATAGCAGTGGCAAGTAGTGGCGGAACAGCATTACCAATTTGTCTACAAATACTGGTTTTTGGCCCAGTAAAGACAAAATCGTCGTCAAAGCTTTGAATTCTGGCGGCTTCCCTAGGGGTGATTGCACGATTTAAAACTGGGTGTGTATTTTTTCCGTTTGAAGGCGTGTCGAATCTAGTGTCAATAGTTGGACTAATTTCTTCCCAAACTAATCTAGACCAAGTTGTTGAAAACTTTTGTTTACCTCTGAGTTCAACGGGTATAAAACTTTTATCGCCGCCTGGTGGAATCATTTTTAGTTTATCAAGTGCTATTTTGCTGTGGTTAGTAGCGACATGATTATATAGTTTTTTGCCACGCAAAAGTTTTTGATAATCGCTTTGTGGGGCGTTTATATAATCAATTTCTTCACTGCCTTCACCTGAATTTAAATACCAAAGATCGGAAATTGCTTCTTTGACAGTAACCACCGTTTTGTTTAATTTGGCAGGTAAAGAAATACTGCGACTAAGTGAACCAATAATAATTGCTCTTTCTCTGTTTTGAGGGATTCCAAAGTCCTTTGCATTAACATAGCCACAATTTACTATATAGCCAAGTTTAGTAAAGTTTTCTACAATCTCGCGAATAAAGTAGCCGTTTGATGCACTAAGTAAGTTCTTAACATTTTCAATTACAAAGACTTCTGGCTTTACTTCTTTGACAACATTAATATACTCTAGAAATAAAAAGTTTCTTGGGTCTCTTAACCCGAGTTGCTTGCCTTTCAAACTAAAACCTTGACAAGGCGGACCACCTATAATCATGTTAACTTTTAGTTCTTTTGCTAAAGAAATTACTTCCGTTTTCACTTTAGCATCGGTGATATCTCCATAAATTCCTTTGGCACTTTGAATATTTTTGTTAAATGTGTTGATGGCATTTTTATCAAAATCAAGACCTAGCACGGTCTTAAAATTTTTGTGTTTATCTATACCGTGGGAAAAACCACCAGCACCACAAAACAAATCTAAAATCCTAAATTCCATTTTCTTACTCCAAACACGAAGTATAAAAAATAACTCCCTCAAATTATAGCACCATTTTGAAATCAAAAAACTGAATCAAGAAATTTTTTAAAAAAATTTTTAAGCAATTCAACTTCAGTTTGTAATTATATAAACGGAGGAACTAAAATGTTTAAAAAAATTAGTTTTACTGTTTTGTTTTTATGTTTTTTTATCTTAACCTTTAAATATCCTGAAACTGCTAAAGCCGACACTAAGCCAAAGCACGAAAAAACCTACATTAAGACAGTAATTTACGAAGGACTGGAATATGAACTACACGCCAAAAATATTTATCGTGAGTTTGCATTTAATTTAACCAATCCCGATAAAGTTTATTTTGACGCACTTTTGAAAGATGTTGAAGTTTGGTTAAAAGAAAGCAAAACCGGAGAAATCATTAAAGCAGACTCGCTTGAATACGCAAAACCTGAGTATTTTGAAGAAAAATACTTTTTGACAAACCTTAAGCAACAAAAACTAACTGTTAACTTAGTGTGTGAGTTTACGCATTTAGCAGATGATTTAGAAATTAACTTAATTATCAATATTTTAGACAAAGAAAAACCAACGATAAAGCAAATTAAACCACTTATCTTTACTGACCTTAAAAAAGAAAAATTAACCGAAAAACAAATTGATGAGATCTTAAAAACTTACTTTGTCTTTAAAGACAATGTTTCAACTAAATTAACAACCGAGTTAATTGGCGCAGAAAGCGTGCTTTTAAATAAACCAGGCAAATACCCGCTTAAAGTTGAATGCACTGATGAAGACGAAAACAAGGCAACTTTAGAGACCTTTTTAGAAGTCAAAGACATTGAAGCGCCAAAAATTGAATACAAAAAGCCTGCTGAAGCGATAACTATGACAATCGGCAGTCCTTTTTTTGCCTTAAATCTGTTTACGATTACCGACAACAGTGCAGACGAACTGGATATCAAAGTGTTTGGTGAAGAAAAATTAACTAAACTTGGCAAACATGAACTAAAAATCACAGCAACCGATAAAAGCGGAAATACCGCAACAAAAGTCTTTTTTGTTGAAGTTAAAGACACAGGAGTTGCCGAAATTACTTTTCCTTTTCAAGAAATCACCAAAGAAGTACTCGCACCAAGCACAAGTCAAGAAGATATCAAAACGGCTTACTTAAACTTAACAAAAGAGATTTTAAAAAATACTATTGTAAAAGACAAAGTATACAAACACAAGCTAACTGAAACAAACCTAGATATTAGCGAAGTTGATTTAAGCAAAGTTGGAAAATATAGGGTAACTTTAAATGTATTTAAGCCAAACACTCAAGAAATAAGAGGTTCTAAGTCTTTTGCACTTGAAGTTAAAGACACAACTAAACCAACAATTCGGGCACTTTTAGAAAAAGAAGATAAAAATGGTGAGAAATACGTACCTGTTCAAGTCAACTCAAAATTCAATCTAAGCGATTACTTTAAAATTAGTGATAACTACGACTTTAAAAGCGAATTAAAAACATCTATTGACAAAACTATTGACACCAAAGAGATCGGCAAAACTTATTTAACTGAAATTTCTGTTCAAGATAAAGCAGGCAATAAAATAACTAA
>CAUSQP010000080.1:0-2910 GCA_963534175.1 uncultured Acholeplasmataceae bacterium | reverse complement strand
TAACAGCCGGATGGATGGTTTTAGGGTCTCCTGTTTTTTCAGAGTGTGCTAGAATTGAGTAAACCGCATTGCAGAATAAAAAGAATTTATTATATTTTTCTGCTTCAAACTCAGGTGCAGAAACGCCTGCTTGATTTTTTAAAGCACGCGCTCTTTTTTCACCTAATTTATAAATTAAGTTAAGCAAGAAATGAGGAAGTTCGCCTAAAGTTCTTGTGTATTCACGATGTTCAGATTCACTCAAATTAGCAAGTTCTTTAACCAAACCTCGGATAGAATCTGCAATTTTGGTAATTTTTTCTTTTTGTTTTGAAAGAACTTCTGCTAAGTTTTCAGAGGTTGCCTGGTTTGCAGAAATTAACGCTTTAATTTCGTTAACTAAGTCAATTTTTTTAGCTAAATCGGTTTCTTTTGAAATTTTGTTTTTAAGTTCGTTGATTTTAGCAAAATTTGATTGATACGTTTTTACAGCAGTTTCAACATCTTTGAATTGCGAAAAATCAATGTCTTTTAATTGATAAAAACTCAAAACGTGTACGCCAATTTTGTCAAGAAAATCGAAGTATTTTTTAGAATAATCGCTGTTAATGTGTTCAATTAACTCTTGTTTGTGTGTATCTGGTCTGCTTGGGTTTCTGACAAACATAGTGTAATTTAAGGCTTTTAGCAGATTTGCTTTTAAGTTAGTTCCGAGTTTAGACAAATCAGCAAAGTTAATAAAGTTTTCAATTTTAATTTCTTTAGCATAAGCAAGTTGAGCTAAGTAAAGAACATTTGGTTTTAGAGTTTCAATAAATACTTCTAGTGGTTTTAATTCAGGATGATTTGGGAACTTAATATCTGACTTTAAGAAATTAGTGATAGTCCCAAGTGCATCATTTGCAAGTTTTTGTTTTAGTTCATTAAGATCGTTGACTTTAAAGGCTTTTAGAATAATTTCCCAAACTTCTTTTAAACTGTCTACTCTTTTAGCGATCTTGCTAAATTCATCTAAATAAGGAAGTGTGTCGATAAGTTTGTTAGTTTCAACGCCATAAGCCTTTAGATTATTTAATTCGCTTTGATAAATAAACTCAGTTTTGGTTTGAATTGCTGTGTTAGTTGTAACTTCAAAGCCAAGTTTCATAATATCTTTAAGTAGTTTATCTGTGATTTGGTAATCTTTATTATCTAAAGTAACACCAATAATTTTTAGGTTGTCTTTTTTTGCCGCTTCTAAATCTAGTTCAAACTTAACTAAAGTTTTTTCAGACACAGTTTGTGGACTGGTTGGTTTTTCAATGCCAGCGATGGTTGGTTTGATGTATTTATCGTAAGTCAATGTATATGTTTTTGGCGGCACTGGTTGTGGTTTTTCTGGGTTTTTTGGTTTACATGAATAAAAAAGAAAACCTAGAATAAAAGTTAACAATAAAACTAAAGTTTTTTTCATAAATACTCCTTTTGAAAAATATTTCAAGCAAGATTATACTATGCTTGTTTTATTTTTTCTATTTCGTTAATGATTTTTTTAAAAGCATCTAGAGATGGTATTAGTTTATCTAGATATTCATTTTCTTTTTCTAAAACATTCGGGGTTAATCTTAAAGTTTTATCAGAAATTACAATAGAAAAAGAATTAAAATTTTTAATTAGCAGAACTGAATTATATCTAGCAAAAGTATTATAGATTTGTAAGTAGACTTGTTCTGTAAATAAATTTGGTTGCTTTGTGTAGAGTCTAAACTTGTTTTTAAATTGGTTTGGTGTTTCTTTTACTAAAAAATTACGGTTAACTTTGGGTTTATTTAATCCAAAATGGTTAAATATGACAAAATCAGGTAAATTATTTGAGAAATTAGTAAACTCAATTCTAACTAAATGACGATAAAGCAACACACTTTCTCTAAACTCAGTTAAAACAATGCCTTTTTCTAAGTTAACTAGGTTTAAATTAGTATTTTTTTTAATCAAATAACCAGGTGTATATTTAAAGTCAGCGGCATACTCAAGGTCTAATTTTGATTTAAACCTAGAGTTGATTTCCGAAAACTCAGTTGAACGAATAAATTCCTTTAAATAAAGTTTTTCTAGATATCTAAGATAAATCAGTAGCATCAGCACCAAAAGCGGGCCAACTGCAGCAACAAAAACTCCAAAAATTATTTTTGCCTGAGTGTCTTTAAAAAGTAGCGGGAAAAAAACAATCGCGATTAACTCAATAAGTAGGATGCCGTATAAAAATGACATCATTTGTGCATAAACTCTTTTAATTTTTTTCTTCATTTCTTAAGTTTTTTCTCCTTTTTCTTTTAAAAATTTCAGAAAGTTTAACTTTCTCGTATCTTAAAATAAAAAAGCGATAAAGTTGTGGTGCAAAATAAAAAATTAAAGCAACTGCAACGAGATTTAAGATAAAAATAATTAAAGCCTCAAATAAAGAAATAGTGCCTGCCAACATTAAAGCGGGTGCAATAATTAAGCCAGTTAAAGGAAAATATGCAAATGCGTGAATTAAACCTTGAGCAAAATTAGACTCTGAGTTATAAGAAAAAAATATGACATAGAAAGGTACGATAAAAAGCATAACTAAAACTGAAAAAATGGTTTGAAAAGACTCTGAATTGTGAGCCAGCGATGCAGTTATTCCAGAAATTAGTATAGATGCAAAAAGCAGCAATAAAAGTCCAAATACAGTTAAAGTTAACGGAGTTGAAAGTGCTGATTTTAATTCACTAGTGATTTTTAGTCCAGTTAACTGCTGCGATGAGTCTACGGTTTGTCCAAACAATGCAGTTGCGAGAGTTGAGTAGAGTGAAAGTAAAATAAACTGGACAAAAATAAAGGCAACAATCGCTAAAAACTTAGTGTAAAAGTGCTGGCGTGGCGAGACTGATTGAAAAATCAACTCAACAGTTTTGCTTTGCTTTT
>CAUSQP010000079.1:0-2928 GCA_963534175.1 uncultured Acholeplasmataceae bacterium | reverse complement strand
TGATTAACTCTGCTTGAATAAACCAAGGCGAAGGTTTCACAACTACTTTTGCTTGAGTTAATGAATAGACTTTTGCAAGATTAGTATCTACTTTGATTTGAAACTGGTTTACAAAATCTGTCTTTATCTTTTGGCCTAAATCTAAAATAAACTCACTACCAGTTATCGCAGATAAATCTTTAGCAAACCCATAGTAAGAAAGTAAATCGCCACGGTCTGGCGTTAACTCTAGATTAAAGACATTGTCGTTAAACATTAAAGCGTTTGCAGCACATTCCCCCGGTTTAACAGGACTTTGAAAAACGTATATACCTTCTTTGTATTCGCTCGGGATATTTTTCAAGCCGAGTTCGTTAAGTGAGCAAATCATACCGTTTGAAAGAACACTGCGAACTTTTGCAGATTTTATTTGAAAATCACCAGGCAAAACTGTGCCAACCTTGGCGACAATTACGTTTTGACCTTTTTCAATATTCTTAGCGCCACAAACTATGTCTAAAATCTCTGTGCCAACATCAACGGTAGTGATGTGTAAGTGATCTGAGTCTGGATGCTCTTCGCAAGTTAAGACGTGGCCACAAACCAATGTTTCTTGAGCGAGCGAACTTAAAACTTGTTCAGACTCACAAATATAACCATTAATTATTTTGCTGAGTTCTAAACCTTTTGGTAATTTAATAAATTTACTTAAAGTATTTTCAGATATTCTCATATTCTTTTCCTAATATACCTAAAACTGTCTTAAAAAACGTGTGTCGTTCTGGTAAAACTCACGAATTTCGTCAATTTCATATTTAATCATAGCCAAACGCTCAATACCAAAACCGAAAGCAAAGCCTTGAACCTTATCGCTATCATATCCAGCCATTTTTAAAACATTAGGGTGAACCATTCCGGCACCTGCAACTTCAATGAAACCGACAGTACCATTTTTAAAATGATGAAGCACATCTATTTCAACAGAAGGTTTAGTGAATGGAAAATAAGAAGGGCGAATTCTTAGCTCCACATCTCTTTCAAAAACAAAGGCCAAAAAATCTTTTAAAGTTTGAATTAAATTAGCGAAGCTAACTTTTTTGCCAATAACTAGGCCTTCTAGTTGCATAAACTGGTGAGAATGCACAGCGTCGTCGTCATCTCTGCGGTAAACTTTACCTGTGGAAATTATCTTAATAGGTTTGCCTTGTTTTGCGAGCATTGTGCGGGTTTGTACAGGAGATGTGTGAGTACGCAATAAATTAGTTGTGTCAATATAAAATGTATCTTTTTCGTTTCTTGCAGGGTGAGTTTTTGGAATATTCATCATCTCAAAATTATAAAGTTCAGACTCAATTTCAGGGCCATCCACAATTTCATATCCGTGCGCTAAGAAATGTGACTTAAAGTTTTCAATAATTGCATTCAAGGGGTGAATTGAACCGTATAAAAACTCATGAGTGTCTAACTCAATGTCAATTTTTTCGCTAAACTGTTTTGCTAATTTAGCCTCTTTTTCCAAATTAGCTTTTTTAGAGTTACAAAGTTCTTGCAGTTCGACTTTGTATGCGTTTATTAGTTGCCCATATTCTTTCTTTTTCTCAGGTTCAACTGTCTTTAATGTTTGCATGATTTGCTGAAATTCAGAATCTTTTCCGAAATATTGGCGCCAAATTTCTTCAATTTCTGAAGTATTGGCAACTCTACTTAAGTTTTCAATAAGTTTTTGCTTTAAATCTTGTAATTTATCCTGCATTTTACTACCTCTATTTAATAATTATAACCTTTTTAAGGCTATTTTTAATAGGTTAATTGAAGATATTGGTATTTTATTTAAAACAAAAAAATCATCTTACTAGCACTCAAACGCATATAATAATATTGGTAAAAATATGGATAAAAACTCATTAAAATTAGAATTTAACAAAATAATAGAAAAAATTGCGAGATTTGCTATTTCAAAATCGGTTAAAAATAGAATTTTAACCTTGTCTTTTTTCACAAACAAAAAAGAAATTGAAAGAGAAATTTTAAAAAATTCAGAAGCAACCACAATTTTAAAGGATTTTGGATTAGTTGACTTTGCTGAAAACTATGATTGTAAAAATATCTTTGATGGTCTTTTGAAACTAAGACCACTAAACATAGCAGACCTTTTGCGACTAAGATTTTTCTTTGAAACAGTTAAGATTGCTTTTAATTATTTTAATCAGACAAAAACAAACTTTGCTTACAATGCTTTACTTGGCTTTTTTTCAAAACTATTTTTACCAAACAAAGAATTAGATAAACTAATTTTAACTATTGATGAAAACGGCGAATTCTTTGATAGTGCTTCGCCTAAATTAAGCAAAATTAGAAAAGAAATAAAAAGTCTGAAAGAAAACTCAAAAAAAAGAATAGATGAGCTGAAAAAAATTTATTCTCCGTTTTTAACAGACGAACAAGTGCTTTTCAAGTCTGGATATTGGTGCTTAGTTGTATCTGTTGTTTATAAAAGAAAAATAAAAGGTAGCATTGTTGACACTAGCAACAGTGGGCAATCAATTTATATTGAGCCTGCGGAAATGCAACAATTTAGATTTAGACTAAGTGAACTTGTAAACGAAGAAGAAAAGGAAAAGGAAAAAATCTTAAAACAAATTATGGATTTCCTTTTAATTGATTTAAACAAATATATATCTGCTCAAGACGCTTTACTTGAGTTAGACTATTATTTTGCTTGTGCTAGGTTTTTCTTAGAACAAAACTGCTGCGTACCTATAATTTCTGATAATAAAACTTTAAAACTTACCGAAGCAAGACATCCCTTGATTGATAAAAATAAAGTAGTTTCAATTGACTTTTATATTTATGAAAACAAACCCTTGACTATCATTACCGGACCAAACACAGGCGGTAAAACTGCTTCAATGAAAACTGTTGGTTTGTTTTCATTAATGATTAAATCGG
>CAUSQP010000078.1:0-2982 GCA_963534175.1 uncultured Acholeplasmataceae bacterium | reverse complement strand
TCAATAAACTAGCCTCTTCGATTGAGCAGGCTAAACAACAAATTGACGACTTAAACGTTGCTCTTCAAGGCAAACGCTTTGGTAAAGACACCTATAAACTAATTTACAAAGCCGCTGAAGACCCTGACTTTGAAAGATACTATAACCTACTTACTCGCAACCACGAGTTAAACAACACGCTATTTCAAGACAACTTAAACAAAACTCAAACCACAATTTTAGATGACTTATTTAGACAAATTTCGTCAACTGACCCTGCGATGGAAAAAACGGCAGCGAGACTGCTTGACTACCGTAACTATATGAAATATGACATTGAAATTACTTCTGAAGACAACGTAGTTTCGCTGTTTTCTAAAGTTTCTCGCGAAAAATCAGGTGGAGAGACCCAAGTACCTTTCTATATAGTAATCGCGGCTTCATTCCAACAACTACTTTCTCGCAACCGTGGAGCGGGTTCTGGCTGTCTTGTACTTTTTGACGAGGCGTTTAATAATATGGATGAATCTAGAATTAGCGCGATGATGAACTTCTACAATTCGCTTGCTATTCAGTTGTTTATTGCGGTTCCTCCGCAACGTGTTGCCAATATTATTCAGTATGTGACAACTTCGCTGACTGTGGTTAAACACAAAGAACTTTCTTTTGTTAAAGAGTTTCAAAAAGATCCTGTTAAAACAGAGACAACAGAGTTAAACTCAGAACAAAGCGCGATAAACGAAACCGAGCAAGACAAAAGTTCAGTAAACTAAAAAAACTTTAATAAAGCGTATAACGCTTAAATGTGGTAAAATATTTTACCAACACAAATCATTCGTCTTTTGTCTTGGCGGACAAAAGACGATTTTTTTAAAAAAAATTAAAAAATATATCAACTAAAGAGGTGCATTATTACTAATATCAAAATTTTTGGACTTGGTGGCTTTGGTGAAATTGGTAAAAATTTCTTTTGTCTCCAAGTCAATCGCTCTATTTTTATTTTAGACGCAGGACTAAAATACCCAACTCAACAGCAGTTCGGCATTGATTCAATCATTGCCGACTACTCAGCGTTGCTTACCCACAAAGACCAAATTCAGGCTATTTTTTTGTCGTCTTTTAAAGACGAAAATATTGGCGCGCTGCCATTTTTGTTAAAACAAATCAATGTTCCGGTTTTTGCAACTGAACTAACAATTTACCAAATTAAACAAGCGCTTACGGAAACCCCTGACTTTGACATTACGCAAGTTGAGTTTAAAGAAATTAAAAAAGGCACAACAGCTGACTTCCCAGATTGTTCTTTTTCTTTTTATTTCACCAGTTCAGCGTTGCCTGAAAGCGTTGGGATAATTGCTCAAACTCAACTTGGTAAAATCATTTACACAGGTTCTTTTTCTCTAAATAAAACCCCGCATCCTCGTTATCAAACTGAGTTTTCCGCGCTAATGCAGGCAGCCCTTGCCAAAGACACTTTAGCGTTGCTTCCAGACTGCTCAGGTGTTTCACAACTTACAACTTCCTTTACTCAAGATAAATACCAGGCTTTTTTGACTTCTGTTTTTAAAAATACTTTAGGCAGGCTTTTTTTTGCTGTCGCCGATACCGACATTAAGCGAATTCAAGAAATCATTACTTGGGCTGAGCGTTTGGATAAAAAAATTTGCTTCTCTAGCCGCAAGTCTTTTATGAAACTGCTTCCTTTAATTAAAAAAGGCTATCTTTCTTTGGACTTAAAGTCCTTAGTTTCTCAAAAAAATGTATATGAGAAGTCTATTCAAAATGTCGTGATGATAATTACTGGCAACTTAAATACTCCTTTAATTAAACTACAGAGCATCGCAAGATCTAAAAATCAGCGCCAAACTCTTTCCAAGGCTGATGCAGTTTGTATTTTAATGAAGCCAATTCCAGGGGTTGAGACGATGTTTGCCTCTACTTTAGACGAACTTTTTAGAACTGAGTGCAAGACTTACTATAAACCTAATTTAATTGTCCATGACTTGGCATCTAGCACCGACATTTCTTTTATGCTTTCTTTGCTAAACCCACGCTACATCATTCCACTTCGTGGTGAGTACAGTCAACAAGTTAAACTAAAAGAAACTTTAATTACTTTTGGGTTTAATGATAAAAACATTTTGATTATGGAAAACGGAGACATTGCTCACTTAAATCAAAAAAAAGGATTTGTTTCCAAAAAAGAAATTATCGCTGCTGATAAGTTAATAGACGAAGTGCCGATTGACGAAAACAACGACACGATAGTCAGAGACCGCGTTTATTTAGCCGAGGAAGGTATTTTTATTTTAGCCTTAAGATATTCCTTTTTAGACCACAAAGTACACGGAGACATCAAAGTGTTTTCCAAGGGTTTTTCAAGAGATCAGGAGTTTATTTTAGCGATTAAAGAAAGCGCGAAAAACTTTATTTCTGCTTACCACGCTAAGTTAGCCGAAAAACGTCCTCAACTCAACGACTTAAAAAAACAACTTCGCGAGCACATTGCTAACTTCATTTACTCCAAAAAACGTAAAAACCCGATTGTCAACGCCATAATTTCAGTAATTCGCTAGCCTTTCTTTTTGGTGGTAAAGTTTGGTTAAATGTGTTATTATTAGTTGTTATTACCACATAGAAAAAGTCTTTTTAAACATGCTTTGCATTACTTTTATAGTGAGTCTTTTAAGGAGGAAAATATGTACGCTATTTTTGCTGTAGGTGGCAAACAATTTAAAGCCGAAAAAGGTCAAAAATTGTTTTTAGAAAAACTTGAACAAGCAGTTGATGAAACTGTTGAGTTTACAGATGTGCTACTAGTTTCTGGCGATAAAGTCAAAGTTGGTGCTCCTTTTGTAAAAGGTGCCAAAGTTGTGGCTAAAGTCATTCGCCATGGCAAACAAAAGAAAGTTATTGTTTTTAAATACAAAGATAAAAACAACGACAAAGTTAAAAAAGGTCACAGACAACCATACACCGAAGTTTTGGTTGAAGACGTTATTG
>CAUSQP010000077.1:0-2990 GCA_963534175.1 uncultured Acholeplasmataceae bacterium | reverse complement strand
GAAGAACTTAAAATTAAGCAGTTTTTAGATGCAACACAACTTCTTTCTCGCGGAAAAGAAGAGTATGTTTTATCTGAAATTTTTGAAGCGCTGATTTACTCAAGAGTAATATCTCCATCTTCAAAAATTGAAAGTTATCACAAAACTATTCCTAGTTTTTTTCATAAATTTAACTTTGGCAAAAGTCAAATGTACAAGGCTATTGAGATGCTCGGAGAAGATAATCGTGATGAAATTATTTTTGAAGGAATGCGTAGGCAATATGAAAAAAATTACTTAGTTAAAAAAGATAGAGTTTACTTTGGCTGCACAAATTTTTACTTTGAAATTGACAAGCCAACAGAATTTTTAAAGCCGGGTCCAAGCAAAGAAAACAGGCCGAATCCGCTTATCGGACTTGGCCTGTTAATGGACCAGGAAGGTGTGCCAATTGCTTATAAAATATATCCTGGAAATGAGTCTGAAAAACCAGTTTTTGGAGAAGTTTTGAGAAATATGAAAGAACAGTTTAGGGTCAAAGAAAGGATTATCAGAATTGCTGACAAAGGTCTAAACTGTTCTAAAAATATCATCAAAACTTATGCAGACAATGACGGTTATATATTTTCTGAAACCGTTCGTGGAGCCACCGAAATGATAAAAAAGTGGATTTTAGACCCAAGCGGCTACAATGAAGTGCTTAACGAAGAAGGTGAAGTTGTTTACAAATACAAATCATTCATCGATTACTTTAATAAAGTAAACATAGATGACCGAACAGGAAATAAAGTTATCAGAGAAATTCCCCAAAAAAGAATAGTTTTTTGGTCAAAAGACTATGCAGTTAAAACAAAGATTGAACGCGATAGAGTCATTGCTAAACAAAAAGAAAACCTAAAACAAGAGTCAACCTATAAAAACTCAAAATATGGTTACGGTTCTAAATACATTCAAGAAGAAGTCAAAGATAAAAATGGCGAGATATTAGAAGCTGAAAAAGACCGTTTTATTGACTTTTCAAAAGTGGCAATAGACGAACAACTAGATGGTTTTAATATGCTAGTTTCCAGTGAATTAAAAGCACCTGACAAAGAAATAATTGACGCCTATAAATCGCTTTGGAAAATTGAAGAGTCGTTTAGAATTCTGAAAACTACTCTTCAAACAAGACCAGTTAACCATAAGTTAATTCAAAGCATCAAGGGACATTTTTTGATTTGTATGGCTACTTTATTTTTAGCCAGAATTATTGAAATCAAAAGACTAAAAAACAAGGTTTCAACCAGTGGTTTAATCAGGTCGCTTAGAGAATATCAAGCAGTGAAACTGCTAGATGGAAATTACCAGTTGGTTTACATTGACGAAGTTTTAAAAACGGTTTCTGAGTACTACGGAATTAGGTTAAACGAGCACTTTAAAAGTGAAAAAGAAATTTTAAAATTATTCAAAAACTAGCATTTTTATTACACAAGATGGAAAAACGGAATTGCAGGCTTAATAAAGCCGATAATTCCGTTTTTAAATTTTCATCTCAAAAAGTCAGGATATATAGTTTACAATACACTTTTTTAAAAAACAATAGTTTTATAGCGCAGTTATAGTAATGTTTTGCTTAATTTTATTTAATTTTTAAGTTCACTTAATTAACACTATCGGAAGTGTTGATGATATGATTGAAAATTATCAAAAAAGAATAGATAAAATTGCATATATTTTAGTTTCATCTCTGAAAAAATACAGAGAAAAGACAACAATTGAATATTATGAGCCTATATTAATTAAATCTGGTATTGAAAAATTTGAAGATAGAAAAATATACATAGATACTTCTTCAATTTCAGGCGTTAACAATATATTTGATGGAGAGATAATCACTTTTAAAAATAGACCTTCTAGAGCCAACATGCAACCAATTATAGACAGTGTATGGTTTGCTAAAATGAAAGATTCAGATAAAAAACTAGCGATAACTGAAAAAGATATAGATTTAATTGGTGATTATGTTTTGTCCACAGGTTTCTTAGGAATTAAGACTTCCGATAAATTGCCAATGTCTTTTTTAGTGTCGATAGTGTTATCTGAAAGTTTTAATGAACAAAGAGATTTATATTCTACTGGTACTACAATGGCCGCTATTAATAACAAATCATTTTTAAGTATACTTGTTCCAAAATTAAGCAAAGAAGAGATATTTAGTCACAGTGAAAGATATTCTTTCCTTGTTGACGAATTGTCTTTGTTAAGAAGAAAAATTAACTCATTGAAAAATATTAAATATAATTTATTAAATAAATATTTTTAGTATTATTGATATCTTCAATTAAACGGAGGTATCGTATGAAATATTTTAAAACATTTTTGTTGCATCAAAACTTAACTAAGAATACTATTGAGGCTTATCTTTATTCTATTAATTTATACTTAAGATCTTTTGATGAAATTAACAAACAAAACCTACTTGCATTCAAAGCAAACCTAGTAGATAACTTTAAGGCTAAAACTGTAAATCTAAGAATTCAAGGTATCAATAAATACCTTGAATTCTTAGGTAAAGAAAAACTTAAACTTAAATTTATTAAAGTACAGGCAAAATCATTTTTAGAAAATGTGATTAGCGATGCTGATTATGATTTTAAAAAAATAGACTGTTAAAGATTAAAAATTATGAATGGTATTTTGTAGTAAGATTTTTAGGCGCTACTGGCGCAAGAGTATCTGAACTAATACAATTCAAATACGAACATTTAATTCGCGGATACATTGATTTATATACAAAATCTGGTAAAACTAGAAGAATTTTTATTCCCAAAAAACTCAGAACAAAGGCTATTGAATACTACCATAAAATTGGCAGAACCTCTGGTTATCTTTTCTTGAATAAAAAAGGCCCGAGTTCAGAAATTTAGCACAAGTTTTTTAAGACAAAAAAATTATTTTTTAAAAAATTAACGGCGTTGTGAGGTGTACCCCATTTACTGGACTGTTTTTTACAAGCCAATTATAACATGACC
>CAUSQP010000076.1:0-2991 GCA_963534175.1 uncultured Acholeplasmataceae bacterium | reverse complement strand
ATAGCGTAGCCACCCCGACAAGTGATAGTAGAGATTTTTAAAAAATAGCAAATACAAGGTCACGACTTTCATATAATTCCGCCTTGTTGTATTTCCAGATTTTCACTAATTTTTTGGGTAGCGACAGACAACATTATGATTGAAAACATTATGTAAATTAAAGAAATTTCGGTAAATATGGTCAGCAGCAGACAAATCAAGAAAATAAAAATATTTAAATAATTTTTCAAAATACCTTTTTGCAGTTTAATTCCTGCTCTAAAAATCAGTAAAATTACACCTGCTTTAATTCCGGTTAAAAAACCTTTTAGATAGATATTTGTGCTGTATTTTTTTAAGAAAAAAGCTAAGGTAATAATGATGATAAAAGAAGGAAACACTACCCCAATGGTTGCAAACAAAGCGCCCCAAAAACCTAGTTTTTTATAACCAACATAAGTCGCTGCGTTTATTGCAAAAGGACCCGGTGTAGTTTCGGAAACCGCTAAAAGTGTAGTCATTTCGTCTTTAGTTAAGATTTTTCTGCGTTCGCAAAATTCATGCTCAAGAATTCCAAGCATGACATATCCTCCGCCAAAGGTAATTAAACCAACTTTAAAAAATATTATAAAAAGGCTTAATAAAGCCTTTATTTTATTTTTTATTTTCATCTAATTTAAGTATTCTGCTAGACTTTGATACCGATTTTTGATACACAATATTATTTTCTTTTAAAAATTCTTCAAACTCTATTTTGCCTTTTTTTAAACTAAGGGCTTCAAACTCAAACTCATAAACTTTCTTTAAATTTAAGAACCCCCAAGTTGAAAAATCAAGAAATCCAGTTCCAGTTTTATATTTAAACTCAACTCTTTTAGTTTTTAGTTTTCCTTTGTTGCTCAAAAAAACAATTGTGTCAAATTTAAATTTAAATCCTTTTTGAATAAATTTTTTTGCTTGCTTAGCGGTTAAAATTTCTGTTTTTTCAAGTGTTCCGTTTTTATCTGGAAATTTGACTGTAAGTTCATACAAATCTCTATCTAAAATATGTCTAATTCTTGCAGTTTGTTTATTTTTAGTTAGTTTCATCGCAAAGTCGTCAAAATAATAATTTATTTGTGTAAATTGTTTATCTGTTGTTCCGTATTTAGTAAGTAACTCAGCGTATTTTTCTTTTGTTAATTCAGTTTTAAATTCAATTTCTAAGTTTTCAGTCATTTTGGTCCTCTATAAATATTTTAGCAATATTTTTAATTTATTTTAATCAAAATATTTAAATTTTAAATATCTAAAAACCTTCATTTTTTACTTAAAACGCGTGCGTTGTGCTAAAATTATTAGGTAATAGATATGGAGGAAAATATGGCTATTAAAGTTGCAATTAACGGATTTGGTAGAATCGGACGTCTTGCGTTCCGCCAAATTTCTCAAAGCAAAGATTTTAAAGTTGTTGCTATTAACGACTTAACAGACGCAGAATCTCTTGCTTACCTACTTAAATATGACACTGCTCAAGGTGGATTTTTACAAGACAAAGTTTCTTTTAAAGAAAATAATTTAATCGTAGACGGAGTGACAATTCCTGTTATCGCTGAACGCGATCCAAAAAACTTACCTTGGAAAAAATTAGGTGTTGATATTGTACTTGAATGTACAGGTCTTTTTACTTCTCAAGAAAAAGCACACTGGCACATTGAGGCTGGTGCAAGAAAAGTATTAATTTCTGCCCCTGCTACTGGTGATGTAAAAACTATCGTATACAATGTTAACGACAACACTCTAGATGGAAGCGAAGAAATCGTTTCAGGTGCAAGTTGTACAACTAACTGTCTTGCTCCAATTGCTAAAGTTTTAGATGATAAATTTGGTATTGTTAAAGGTTTTATGACAACTGTTCACGCCTTTACTGCTGACCAAGCATTGATGGATTCACCGCACAAAAAAGGAATTTATTCTCGTCGTGGCCGCTGTGCTGCTCAAAATATCGTTCCTTCTTCAACTGGTGCTGCTAAAGCAATTTCTTTAGTATTACCACAACTTAAAGGTAAATTAGACGGTACTGCTCTTCGTGTTCCAACAGTTACAGGTTCAGTTGTAGACTTAACAGTTGAACTTAAAAAACCTGTTACCCTTGAACAAATTGACGCTGCTTTCAAGGCTGCTCACTCAGAAACTCTTTGCTACCAACCAGATCCTATCGTTTCATCTGACGTAATTGGTACAACTTACGGTTCAGTTTACGATGCTCACACTACTCAAATTCTTGATGTAGATGGTAAACAATTAGTTAAAGTAATGTCTTGGTATGACAATGAAAACAGCTATGTTTCTCAACTTGTTCGTACTCTTAAAAAACTTGCACTTTTAACTAAATAGTTAAATTTAAGTTTATTTTAAAAACAAATTTTAAAAAGAAAAGGCGAGTTTACTCGCCTTTTTTAAACTATAAGGAGGCAATTTTAATATGCAAGAAATTACTTGGCAAACATTTTTTTCATTTGAAGAAAGTGAGCCATATTTTTCTAAAATCAAAAGCATTCTTGAAAGAGACTATGATTTGCACGAAATTACTCCTTATAAGCCAGACATCTTTAGAGTATTTGAATTTCCATTTAAAGATATCAAAGTTGTAATAATCGGACAAGACCCCTATCCTGAAAAAGGAGTCGCAGACGGTCTTGCTTTTTCTGGAAACGGTAGTAAAATACCTGCTTCACTTAAGAATATTTACCGAGAAATTGAGTTTGAGTATGGATGTAAAAATAATTCACCTAAACTTAATTATTTAGCCCAACAAGGCGTTTTTCTCCTTAACAAATATTTAACTACAAAGGTTGCACAGCCACTTTTTCACAAAAATATTGGCTGGGAAATTTTTACCAAAAAAGTAATTTCATTCTTAAGTGAAAATAAACAAAATTTAGTTTTCATTTTGTTTGGCAATTTTGCAAAAAATAATTTTTCTGCCCTAATCGACAAAACTAAGCATTTAGTTTTAGAAACTTCTCACCC
>CAUSQP010000075.1:0-3013 GCA_963534175.1 uncultured Acholeplasmataceae bacterium | reverse complement strand
AATATTCAGAGCGCGAGTAAAACCCATATTTTCAAGAATTCCGGCAATCACTTCTGAGTCTACTTCGTTTGACTGACAACCGTGGGTAGATACCATAAACTTCTTTAAATAACCAAAATGCTTAAGTTCAGGGTCAAGTAAAAACACCGTGCTTTCGGTTTTCTCAAAAGTGCGGCGTCTGGCCTGATTTAAGTCAGGGCGAAAATATTTAAGTAACTCCTCTTCTGTTAGCTTAGCCATTTTAAAGTTAAAGTCTATTCATAAATTTGAATGCGTTTAATTTCTTTTCTTTGAAAGTCCATCAAGGTTGCGTTTAAATAACATTTACCTTCAGCGGTTTTGGCTTTTTCTGAAAACCCGTTTAGGTTTCTTTCGATTACTGTAGATGCTTCAACTCCGATGCAAGAATCTACTACCCCGCACATTCCAGTGTCAGTTTGGTAAAGTGTGCCTTTTGGCAGCACTCTTTCGTCAGCCGTAGGTACATGCGTGTGGGTTCCGCAAATCCCGGAAACCCTGCCGTCAAAATGCAAAGCAAACGCCAGTTTTTCAGAAGTTGCTTCGCCGTGAAAGTCAATAAAAATATAGTCGGCTTTAACATTGGCTAAAATCTCTTCAACTGCTTTAATTGGATTATCTAAAGAAATGTTTATAAAAACCCTGCCCATGACGTTAATAATTAGTAATTTTTTGTCGTTGAAATTAACTAATTTATAGCCAACTCCTGGTACATCTCCGTAGTTACAAGGTCTAATAATTTGGGCATTTGGGTCATTTAAAATCGGAAAAATTTCTCTTTTGTCAAAAGCGTGATTGCCAAGTGTCACAAAGTTAATACCTGCTTTCATATAGGCTTTAAAGTGCTCTGGCGAAATTCCAAGTCCGTGCGTAGTGTTTTCACCATTTACCACAATAAAGTTAGGTTTATAGGTTTGCTTAAGTTCAGGTAGTTTAGAAAATAAAAAGCGACGGCCTTCTTTGCCAAAAACATCGCCAATAAAAAGTAGTTTCATTTCAAAAGTTTTCCTCGTTTCTACATCTTAATTATAAAGGGTTGGCGTCTAAAAAAGCCAAACCAAACAAAAAAGGTTTAGTTTATTTACCTTAACAAACTAAACCTTTTTTGAAAAAACAATAAACTTATCTATTTAGCAAAATCAGTAACTCTGGTTTCGCGAATTAAAGTAATTTTCACAGTTCCAGGATACTGCATTTCGTTTTCAATTCTTTCTTTGATGTTTCTCGCAATTAACGCCATTTCTTTATCAAATACTTGATCTGGCTTAACCATTACCCTGATTTCTCTACCTGCTTGTATAGCGTAGGCTTTTTTAACGCCTTGGAATGAGTTTGCAATCTCTTCCAATTGAGTTAAACGTTTAATATAGTTTTCAGAAGACTCGTTTCTAGCACCAGGTCTAGACGCGGAAATTGCGTCAGCGGCCGCCACTAGCACCGCAATTACAGATTTCGCTTCGCGGTCTCCGTGGTGTGAAGAAATTGCGTCAATCACTTCTGGGGCTTCTTTGTAGCGTTGGGCTAGTTTTACCCCAATTTCAACGTGTGAACCTTCCATTTCGTGATCAATTGCTTTGCCAATATCGTGAAGTAAACCAGCACGGCGTGCGATATACTCATTTTCGCCAAGTTCAGCGGCTAGTTTGCCTGCTAAAAACCCAACTTCCATACTATGCTTAAGTACGTTTTGACCGAAACTAGTGCGAAAAGCCATACGACCAACAATGCGAATTAAGTCCAGGTTCATCTTGCCAATTTCCATTTGAAAAACAGCATCTTCGCCTGCTTGAAATACATAGTCATCAACTTCTTTTTGTGCCTTTTCAACTAGTTCTTCAATACGTTGTGGATGGATGCGGCCGTCTTGAATCAAAGCACTAAGTGCTCTTTTGGCAACTTCTCTTCTAATTGGATCAAAACCAGAAAGCACAACTGCGTTTGGCGTGTCGTCAATTACCACATCAACTCCAGTTAAGGCTTCAAACGCACGAATGTTTCTACCTTCTTTTCCAATAATACGACCTTTAATTGAGTCGTCTTGGAAGTTAACTACAGAAATCGTGTGGTCAGCCGTGGCGTCTGACGCATACTTTTGCATAGCAATCGCCAAAATTCCTTTAGCCTTACGTTCAGCCTCTAAGCGTGCCTTTTCTTCTTCTTCGCGAATGTAGGCGCTCATTTCGTGCTGCATCTTGCTTTCAAGGTCTTGCATAATCTCGGCTTTTGCCTGTTCTTTAGTTAAATTAGCAACACGCTCAAGTTCTTCACCAGCGGCTTGTAGTTGCTCTTCTACTTTAAAGCGAATTTGTTCAAGTTCAAGTTGTTTTTGTTGTATGTTTTTGTCTTTGTCGTCAATAGACTGTTCACGTTTATCTAAATAAACTGCACGGTTGTCTAAAGACTGCTCACGAGTCATTAACTTATTTTCTTGTTCAGCAACTAATTTCAGGCGACTGTTAATATTGTTTTCAGCGTCTTGTTTGAAACTTTCTACGTTGCTGCGTCCTTGTTGTAAGTATTCTTTTTTTAAGCGATCGGCTTCTTTTTTGCCTTCGCTAATAATCTTTTCAAAAGTAAATTTGGCTTTCTTAAGCCCTTTTTCATAAATTATTTTTCTTGCAATATACCCAAGGATTAAACCAAGTATAATAGAGGTTAAACTCGCAAGCACTATAATTAGTGCGTTCATTTTATCCTCCTGACAGGGGTTTTTGAAAAACTCCGTCGCTATTTGAATTATAGGCAACTCGGCACCAAAAGTCAAATGGTTTTTTAGGTTGCGATATGCTAAAATACTGGTTAGAGAGACATCTTTTTTTGGTAGGTTTATTTTGATAAACTGTCGCTATTTGCTTTAAATTTTGTTTAATTTAATTTAAATATTTAGTTTATAAACTAAGTTTGGATAAATAAACTTACTACCTGTGTTAAGGAGATAAAATTATGATTTTGATGAACAATATTATTGATGAAAGCAACTCAAATATTCACAAAA
>CAUSQP010000074.1:0-3060 GCA_963534175.1 uncultured Acholeplasmataceae bacterium | reverse complement strand
ATCATGAAAAAGATATTGATGTTAGACAAAGCAAATTTATTTCATTTAAGAAAGGTAATAAATATTTATTTTTCTTCTTTAATTTAGATACGAATAATTTTGATGCAAGTAAACTAAACAAGATTAGTCTAAATGAGGATGTGTTTTCAGATGTTGAAAAACATATATTAAATGATAATTTCCAAAAATACATTCCCGTTTTTTGTCTATTAAATGAAATTAACGCTAAAAAGATCAATTTTAATAACGCTGTTTTGAAATATTTCGTAAGAGAAAATAAAAAGTTTTTGCTTATTTTTTATGAAAATAATTTTAAGATTATTGAACTAAACATTGGCACACTAAACGATAAACTCAAAAGTTTTACTGAATTTATGGACTTTGAATTCAAACAAAAGTTTAGTTTATTCAGTAGGGATAGATTAGATTTTACTGTTTTAGAAATAAAAAATGTTTTTAAAAAGTTCGCTGAAAATTTTGATGTAAATTACTCAGATGTTTTAAAGCAATTAAATGATTTAAAAACAACAGATGAGGAGATTGAATTAAGTTTTTTTGCAAAAAACAACACAAACAAACCAATTGTCAAGACCATTAAAATCAAGTTTAAGCCGGTAAAAGAAATTACAAATTTACCGTTAACTTTTAAAACAAACAGCAATTATTTTATCACTGACACTAGTAACTTAAACAATATTGCTAGTTCTGAAATTAGGAATAAAACATTTAGTCAAAGCACCACCACACTAAGTACAACTGAAACCACACTATTTACAGAATACGGTGTTGAAATTGCTGAAATAGTTAAAAAACAAATTTACGCAAATCTAACAAATCAAGAATACGATGTTTATTACACTCAACAGTCAACAGATTGTTATTTGTTTGCAATTAAGCGACTTTTAACTGGTGAAATTAGAATTTTTAAGGTCAATATAATAAGAATTAACAAGTTGCCGCAAATTTATGATTTAGAAAAACTTTGTGTTTTTGACTATTACAATCAAACACACGAAATTAACGATATACTTAAACAGTTTTACGATAAATTTAGTAATTTAGCAAATTTAGATTTAAAAATTGCAAATCAAAACGAGATAATTTCCGAAATTAACAAATTAAAGTCATCTCCTTATTTGCCTAAAAAAATTTCTCTTACACTGATAGATAAATACTTAAATGAATATACTTTACAGTTTTTTGCAGAAGTTAGATATGGAAATTCATTGCCAATAAAAACTTTTGATAATTTTGTTGACAGCAAACACACAAAATTCTTTTTATCATCTAATTTGTCTTTTGCTAATGCAATCGCTGATTTGTTTAATTCATATGACCTAAAAGATTGTAAACAAGCATTAAAGCATTGGTTTGATAAAGAAAGAGAACAGTTTAAACTAAAGGAGTTTAATAATACAATAAAAGTAACTTACAATTTCTTTAAAAAAGATTATTTTGCTCAGCAAACTAACCTAAACTATTATCTACTTAATTTAAATAAAGATTTAAACTACTCAGAACAAGACATTTATGCGATTTTTAGAAATATTTTCGGCAAAAACCCTTTAAAAATTGAGAAAATTAGCGAAATCAAATACTTTATTTATTTAAACAATTTACAAGAAAAGCAAACAGTTTTAATTAAATACAACCTTAATTTAGTTAAATACAGAGTTAGTAGTGAAGTTATTCAAGAAAGAATAGCACAGTTTTTTAAAGAAATTTCTGATACTAAAAAAACTGCTGAAAAAATTGAAGAAACACTAAAAAAACTTATTCAAACTATTCCTGAACTTGCTTTTGAAAAAGAAAATACCGAAAACACAACATCAGTTTTTAAAATTTATTCTACTTTTGATAAAAAAATTTATAAAACTTTTACAGTTCTTTTATAAATTACAACAATAAATTTTCGTTTTTGCTATTGAAATTAAAAACTTTTTTGTTTATACTTAGTAAAGTATGAAAAACGAGAAAAAAAATAAAAAAACTGAATTGAAAATCTACACAACACCCTCTTGTTCATCTTGCCGCAAAGCCAAAAAATGGTTAGATAGTTTTGGCATTAAATACGATGAGGTCAATATTTTAGCAGGTGAAGTGCAAATGTCTGACCTAGATTTAATGCTTAGTTTAGCAGATGATGGATTTGATTCAATTATTTCAACTCGCTCAAAAACTGCCAAGACTGATTTTTTTGACCTAGATAATTTCACAACCCATGCTTTAAAACGCTGGATTTTGGATAACCCTGCAATTTTAAAACGCCCTATCATTATTGAAAACGAAAAAATGCAAGTTGGCTACAATGACGAGGAAATTAGAATTTTTATCCCTAAAGACATCCGCGCTAAAATTATGGAAAGTCCTGATTTTGAGTGCGATGACTATATTAAAGAAATTGCTGTTAAAGAAGCCCCAAAACAAGAAAACCACGAAATTCCTAACATTAAACTAGAAGTTAGCGATTTTAAATAAATTTCAGTTTAAATTCAAAACAGTTAAAACAAGACCGCTTAGTCCAGAAATTAAAATTATTAAAACCGGGTGCAGTGGTCTTTTTTTGTTGCCTAGGCCTTGACAGGCAAGACTAATTAAAAGCACCAACATAAACACAAAAATAGTAAAAAAATTAGTATTAAAACGCAAACTAAATAAGTTGTTTACACCAAAAAATATTTTCAAAGACATTTTTAAAGCAGCTGTGAAAATGAAGGCAATTGCAGCAGGTTTAAGAAAAGAAATTGCTCTTTTAATATAGGTGTTTTTGTATAATAGATTGCTCCTAGAAATATACAAAATAATTAAAAAAGAAGGTAAAACAATCGCAAAATTTAACAATACAGCGCCAATTACACCGTATTGCTCAAAACCAATAAAAGTAGCAATATTGATAGCAAAAGCCCCTGGCGTGCTTTCAGAAATCCCAATAAAACTGTAGAGTTCATCGCTTTCTATATAACCATGTTTAGTCAGTTCATAGTTTATTAAAGGAATCATAGCGTAGCCACCCCCAAAAGTGAAAGTAGAGATTTTTAAAAAAAGCAAAAACAAGGTCAA
>CAUSQP010000073.1:0-3110 GCA_963534175.1 uncultured Acholeplasmataceae bacterium | reverse complement strand
GACGTGTGCTCTTCCGATCTGCAGAAACTGTAGTTACTGTGGACCTACTTTTAGAAAAAGGTCTAATTTCTAAACCTTTTAAAGCAGTTAAAGTACTAAACGGTGAACTTACTCGCAAACTTATTTTAAAAGTTCACCAAATCTCTAAATCTGCCTTAACTAAACTGCAAGAACTTGGCGGCACATTTGAGGCAATTTAATTATGAATAGAGTCAAAAGAATTTTATCCAATAAACAAATTCTGCAAAGATTTATCTTTACACTTGCTCTACTTTTGGCGCTAAGAGTGATGTCTTTCATTCCAATGCCCTTGGTAAACGTAGACGCAATTCGCAACCTATTTGAAAATGGACTTGGATTCTTTGCGATTTTAAACAACTTTTCAGGAAGGTCGCTTGAACGCTTTTCCTTCCTGGCAATGGGAATCTCTCCCTATATTACAGCCTCTATCGTTACCCAACTTTTGCCAATGGTAGTTCCTACCTTTAAAGAATGGCAAGAACAAGGTGAAGAAGGTCGCTACAAAATTAACAAAATTAACCGAGTTCTCGCAATCGCGATTGCTTTTGTACAAGGAATTTCTTTAGTACTTTCTTTCTCAGCAGGTCGTGGCACTCAGTTTTTTGTAGGTTTCTCTGGCAACATCGGCATGGCAATGATCTATATAGGTTTAACTATTGCCGCTGGTACTGCAATTTGTATTTGGTTTGCCGACATGATTACCCAAAAGGGTATCGGAAACGGCTCTTCAATGTTAATTACTGCCGGAATTATTATTTCAATTCCTTCAATGTTTAGCATGATGACCAAAAAATACATCACCGAAGCAACTAAGTGGACTCACTACGTTAACTTCGTGATTATTACGCTACTGTACATCGCGATTATTCTAGGCGTAATTTTTGTAGAAACATCTAGCCGCAAAATCCCGATTCAACACGCTAACCGTCAGGCTCAGTCTGACTCAAACATCCCAATTAAAGTCAACACTGGAAATGTTATGCCCGTAATTTTTGCATCTACCTTGCTTGGTATTCCGCAAACTATTACTGGGTTTATTACTCAAAACTACTCATCTGGTGGTGGTTTTTGGGTTAACGAAATTTTTAACTTCCAAAGACCAATTGGCTACATTATCTACATTCTTTTAATTATTGCTTTTTCGTTTTTCTACACTTTTATGCAGTTTGACCCTGAAAAAATTTCTGATAACTTATCTAAATCAAACGCCTATATTCCAGGAATTCGTCCAGGTGAAGACACTAAAGAGTTTATTGCCAAAACTTTATTTAAAGTAAACGTAATTGGCACAATTTATTTAGTTATCATTTCTTCACTACCTATTTTAACCGCTGTGATTTTTGGTTTGCAAGGAGCAGAAGCATCTGCTATCACTTTAGGTGGAACATCTCTACTTATCGTGGTAGGTGTCGCAATTGAAACTACCAAGCAAATTGAAACTGACGCTGAAAGCAATCAATATAGGGGGATTTTTAGGTAATGATCATTATTTTAATGGGGCCTCCAGGTGGAGGCAAAGGCTCACAGGCCAAAGTTTTAAAAACTCATTTTCAAATCCCTCACATTTCAACTGGGGATATGTTTCGCGAAAACATTAAAAACGAAACTTTACTTGGCAAAAAAGTTAAAGCAATTTTGGCAGCCGGTGAACTAGTTCCAGATTCTTTAACTGACGAACTTGTACTTGACCGCTTAAGTCAACCAGACGCAAAAGGTGGATTTATCTTAGACGGCTACCCACGTAACCTTGCGCAGGCTGTTGAACTTGACCGTATTCTTGCTAAACTTGGCTACAGTATAACTAAGGTTGTCAATATTGACGCAAGTGACGAACTAATAGTTCAACGTTTAGCAGGCCGCCGAGTTTGTCCAAAATGCAGCGAAACTTACCACATTCCAAACATGCCACCTCAAATTGAAGGCAAATGCGACAAATGTGGTGCCGAAATCGTGCAAAGAGCAGACGACCAAGAGGCCACAATTCGCGCAAGACTCGCGCTTTATCACGAAAACTCAAAACCAATTGAACAGTTTTACCAAGATAAAGGCTTGTTTTGTACAGTTGACGGCAACGTTTCAATTGAACACACCAAAACCCAAATTATTGAGGTTTTAAATAAATAGTTATGATTACTATTAAAACCCCTGAACAACTTACTAAAATGAAAGAATCCGGAAGAATTCTTTCAGAACTTAGAAAAGAACTAGAACAACACCTTAAACCAGGTGTATCTACCTTAAAATTAGACGAGATTGCTTATGATTTTCTTGCTAAACAAGGTGTTGTTTCTTCTTTTTTGAACTACGAAGGCTACAAGCACTCAATATGTGCGAGTGTTAATGACTGCGTAGTTCACGGCATTCCTTCTAAAGACGTAGTTTTAAAAGACGGAGATATAATTTCTTTAGACCTAGGTGTTTATAAAGACGGCTGGCACGCAGATTCGGCCTGGACATACGAAATCGGTGAAGTTCAACCAGAAATTAAAGAACTGGTTTCACGCACCCAAGAGGCCTTAATGCAAGGCTTGACTGTAGTTAAACCAGGCAACTTCATCACAGATATCGGCAAGGCTATTGAAAACTACTTAAAACCGTTTAAATACGGCATAGTTCGTGAGTTTTGTGGCCACGGAATTGGCGAAAAACTACACGAAGATCCATACATTTTTCACTTCAACCAACACATGAAGCACACCGAAATTAAAGAAGGTATGACGATTTGTGTGGAACCGATGATTAATCTTGGTTCACACAAAGTAAAAATTCAAAAAGACGGTTGGACAACTGTCACAAAAGACCACAAACCCGCTGCCCACTTTGAGTACACCGTTTACGTCACTAAAGACGGATACGAGATACTTACTCCCAAAATTTAAAGGTACAAACAATGAGAAAAGAACAAATTGAAATAGATGCTGTAATTGTTGAAGTACTACCTAGTGCTGTATTTCTATGCAGACTAGAAAGTGGACACGAGATTAAGGCCCGAGTATCTGGTAAAATCCGCATGAACAACATACGCATTTTACCATACATGCAACAATCAGTTAATGTGTCCTTTGATTATGAAGCCATCGATATCGTGA
>CAUSQP010000072.1:0-3171 GCA_963534175.1 uncultured Acholeplasmataceae bacterium | reverse complement strand
TGTCAGCTTCATATTTTGTTTTGACTTAGTTTACATTTTGTACCAGAAATTGAAACTCGTGGGTTTAAAACTACAAACCCTTTTAGTTTAGATTCAAATAAATATTTAGAAACAGTTTCGCTGTCTGCTGCGTATAGTTCAAAAAAAGCAGCCGCAAAACAGTTAAAATAATTGGCTTTGATAAAGGCCATTTGATAAGCAAGAGTTGCGTAACCTACTGAGTGACTGCGGTTAAAACCGTATTCTGCGAATTTTTTAATAAAGGCAAAAATCTTTTCAGCAACTTCTTGACTATAGCCGTTTTCAACGGCTTTTTTAATAAATAAAGGATGTTCAGTTTCAATTGCTGTTTGATCTTTTTTAGAAATTGCTCGTCTAAATAAATCTGCTTCTGCTAGCGAGTAGCCACCGATTTTTTTGGCAATTTCAATAATTTGTTCTTGATATAAAATAATTCCGTTTGTGCTTTTGACAATATCAATAATTTCGTTGGGTAAATCTGTTTCAAAATATCCTTGTTTTTTTGCGTTAATGTATTCATCAATTTGGTCAAGTGCGCCTGGTCTGTATAGTGCTAAGGTGTCCACAACATCTGAAAACGAAGTGGCTTTCATCCTTCTGCAAAGCCTTTTAATACCTTCTGTTTCTAACTGAAAAATACCTTCAGTATCCGCTTTGGCAATTAGTTTTAAAGTTTTAGGGTCTTCAAAGTCTACAATTTGTTTAAAATCAGGATTGACTTTTTTTACATATTGAAGTTGTCTTTTTAACACAGTTAAATTGCGAAGAGAAAGTAAGTCTAGTTTCAAAAGACCGATAGACTCAAGTTCTTTCATGTCAAAAATAAGTTGATTAAACTCACCATATGGACTTTTTTTAACTGGCAAGTGTTTAGTTAAATCAACATTTGAAACAATTAAAGCAGAAGCGTGCGTTGAAAAGGTTTTAATCTTATTGTAAAGCACAGAACAAACATCTGAAACTTTGCGGGTAAGCGGTGTTGTAAAGTACTCAAGTTTTCCTTCAACTTCTCTTTTAACTTCTCTTTTTTCAAATTCAGAAACTTCCAAAGCACTAACAACATCGTTTAGTGCTGACTTTTCTAAGTATTTGTCTTGAGTATTAACAAACGCTATTTTACCGTTGCCAAAAAGTTCAGTTAAATAAGCAACTATTTTTAGTTTGTCATTTGCATCAACATCAATGTCAATGTCGGGATAACCCTGTCTGAATTTATTTAAGAAACGCTCAAATATTAAGTTGTGCTTAACCGGATCTATTTCGGTAATTCCAAGTGCAAAGGCAACAAGTGAGCCAACCGCAGAACCCCTGCCAGGACCAATTAAAACATCATTTTCTTTTGCCCATTTACAAATTTTGCCAACTAACAAAAAGTAGTTAGCGAAGTTCATTTCACAAATTACACTAACTTCTCTTTTAGCGCGTTCTAAGTATTTTGGTCCTAAGTTTTTGCAAAAAGAGTAAACTTGTTTTTCAATTTCTTGGTTTGGGTTTGGATAGATTTGCGGGATTTCAAACTTTGGCAGTTCATAGTCAAACAAATCAATTTGGCTAAAAAATAAATCTAAATTATTTAACAATTCATAGTCAAAAGATTCTGCCAGTGCTTTAAAAACAGCAGCATACGGAAGCAAATGATTTGCAGTACTTTCTGGATTTGATTGGTTAATTTTTCTTAAAAAATGGTGAGCATCGTGTTCGCTTGCATCTGAGTATTCTGCACTAAAACCAGGTAACAACGCGATATTGTAGGTTTTCGCGATATCTTTAATTTCAGTTACCTGTTCGTATTCATAGGCAAAATCCAGCAAAAAATAAATATTTAATATACTTATTTTTTGTAGCAATATTTGTGAATTTTCATCTTTTAATACAGAAGCATTTGGTTCATTTACGACAAATAAAAACTCATCTTGATGTTGAAAACAAAACTTTAAATCAACGGATTGATTTATGTCAATTTCGCGGTAGTTTTGAAGCAGTAGATGAAAAGCAGATAGGTTTTTTGGGAAAACTAGAACCGAAAGTTTAGTGTTTTCTGTTTTAATATAAGTTGCAAGTCCAATTAAACCACAAGTATTTGCTGTTTTGCATTGCTTGAAAAAATCAAGCATACCACATAAGTTATAGTCTGCTAAAACAGGTATATCAAAACCACGCTTTATTTGTAGACCTACAGTTTCAGAAATTGAGATTAGTGAGTGTTTGTGTGAAAAACCACTTTTAAAATTAAGCAGTGCTAGCATTAGAAATTAATAAACTCTTTTGCAAAATCCATGCACTCACGAATTTTGTCATCATTTGGTTGATAGATGCAAGAAAGACCTTTTTCTTTAAAAAGTAGTGCTCCTACTTCTTTTACTCTATCTTCCCAAATATCCATCCAAATTGGATCGTCATACCAACCATAAGAGCCAAATAAAGCGATTTTACGACCTTTTAAGTGTGGAAGCAATTCAGCAAAATAAGGTTCAAATTCAAGTTCTTCAAGTACATTGTCCCCCATTGCAGGACAACCAAAAATTATTTTGTCGTAAGTCAAGGTTTCTGCAACATCAACTTCAGAAACCCATTTTAGTTCAGCGTCTGCGTTGTTTTCTTTCAATGCAGTTAGCATAGCGTTTGCCATAATTTCGGTGTTACCGGTTCCAGACCAGTAGACTATCAGTATTCTTTCCATAGTGTTTGTATCTCCTCTTTTTACGCATTTAGTATAACATTTTTTAAAGTGTTTTTGTCTATATTTTTGGTCTTAATTTACTCAGATTTGTGCATTTTTCTTTTGTGTAATTTTAAGTCTTTTAAGAAAAAGTAACCAAAAATACCGCCCAGAATTGCTGTTGAAATTAAAACGGTTATTGTAATTTTTAAAGGCACAGACAAGTTGGCCAACGATTTACTATTTTTGTAAATTACTTGACGCTCATAAACTTGAGTGTTTCCGCGTTCATCTGTTGCTGTGTAGAGTAAAGTTCTTGGCAATTCTTTGTTTTTGTTTGTATCTATTGTTTCATGCCAAATGTCTAGTTTGCTATTGCCTTTGGTATCTGAGTTGTCAGTAATTTCTAAGCCTTTTAAGTAATCTATAGTGTTTGGTTTTTCTTTTAAAGTAGTCATGTCGATTTCCAAAGGACTGACTTCTTTGATTAC
>CAUSQP010000071.1:0-3345 GCA_963534175.1 uncultured Acholeplasmataceae bacterium | reverse complement strand
TTTTAACACAACAATTTTTTGGCTAGATAAAATTCTTGCAAGTGTAAAAGTCGGGGCTTAACTAAGCAATTTTAGCGAGTATTTTTTAAAAATTTAATTTAAGTTAAAAACTATTAAAATTCTAAAACTGCTTTAAAAAGTTAAAAATACGCTATAATTATATCGGTTCAAAAAGGCCTACATAGTACAGTGGTAGTACGTAGCAATGGTAATGCTAAAACTAAAGTTCAATTCTTTATGTAGGCACCATTTTATAACTTAGTTATTACTTGCACTTTTTTGAAAAACAAGTTATACTAATGTAGTAATGGCCCGTTGGAGAAACGGTTAACTCACATGCCTTTCACGCATGCATTTATGGGTTCAAATCCCGTACGGGTCACCATCTTTAAAATAATTTACTCAAGGCAACTTGAGTATTTTTTTTGAAAAAAAGACAGCGAGGTGAGTGTATGAATTTATTTGATCCTAGACAAAATTCATTTTATTTTAAAAAACACAATTTAATTAAAGTTAGGAAAAATGTCTGGCTGTCTAAACAATATTTTTATATTTTTGCAAAAAAATTCATTGGTAAAAAACTATCTACACTTTACACAAGTTTTAGTAAAAACTTTGGTTCAATAATCAAGTCAAAACGCTTTTATTATATGATTGCTTATGATTTTAATTTAAGCGAAGACAATGTCTTAATTTCTGAAAAAATATCTAAGTATGAAAATTTATATATACGCGAAGACTATATGTTTGAAGAATCGCTTCAAAATGGCTTGGCAATAATTTCTAAACTAACTAATTTAACCCCGAACATCCTAAACACAGAAATTACTCCAGAAATTAAAAATCTACTTTTAAATGTAAAAGTTCAGGATGTTGAAGCAACCACAATTGAAAATAAAAAAATCAATTGTGGAATTGACCAAAACTTATTTGATTTTACAATTGCCAGAGAAACTATCTTAAATAAAGAAAACTCAAATATCAACCCACAGCATATTTTTCAAGAACTTTTAATTTTAAAAGAAACAATTCCTTATTATGCTAAAAATCTTTTAAATGAAAATGCAGATAATTGTTTTTATTTACTTAAAAATTTTGATTGCAACAGTTCGTGTACTTCTAGCCTTGATAACTTAATTCAGGAAATTATTACGGCTAAAATTGAAGAGTTATTTTTTAAATACGGACTTGAAATAAATTCTCTTGAAAATATTTTATTTTTCTCAGCTACACCTATAGATGACTTATTTGTTGAATTGTTTATTGGCTTTACTCAAGATTTTCTTGCATCTGAGTTTGAAATTGTAGGCGAAAGAAACCACTCAACTCTTGAAGAAATTGGAAAAAAATGGAATTTCACTAGGGAGCGAGTAAGACAAATTATTGATACAAAAATTACTGCGTTTAATGAATTTTATCTGAAAAATTTTACTTTTAAGTCACTTGACTTTTTATTTATTTTCACAGGCCGAAAATATTTTTTTGACATCATAACCCAAAAAGAAAGACTTGGATATGACTACGACACAGTCGCTTACTTACTTAAAAACCTTAAAGTTAAAACTAGCACTGGCTATCTTGAAAAGTTCAACGGTTTTTTTACTTCAAATGAGCATTTAGAAAAATTTCTGGAAGTTGAAAAACAAGTACTTAAGTATTATTTCAAAGAAAGCGATTTGCTTGATAAAATTAATGAAATCAGACAAATTATTCCAGAATTTCGTATGACTAAAAACAGTATCGCAACCTATATTTCTCACACATTTTATTTAAAAAATGGTACATATGTCAGATACAATTTCAGTTTTTCTAAGTCAAAAAGAGCAGATATTTTGATCGAAAAGTACTTTAAAACAGGTTTTCACTGTTCAAATTACGAAGATATTCAAAAAATTAACGAATTATCTTTGGCTGAATTTGGCAATTTATTATTTGAAGAAACTAAAAAGCCAAACATCAAATATTTTCATTCAGTTCAAGCAATAATTGAAAGAAGCAATGTTCAGTTGATTGAACGCGGTACATACGCACACGTCAACGATACTCCAAAAATTAATCTAGACCTGGCTAAAAAGATTAGCACTTACCTTGAAAGCAAAAACAAACCAGTTTCTTATTCTGGTATTTTAAAAATTTTTAAGTCAGAACTACAAGAATTTAAAATAACCAACAGGTATTTACTTAAAGGCGCGCTTTCGCATTTTGAAAATCAACTTTTTAAAGCAAAGCGAGACTACATTCTGCCACTTGGTGCAAAAGAAACTCTGCGCAGTAAAATTAAGGCTTGGTTGATTTCGCAAACTGAGTTTTTTAACTACGAAGAATTTGAAAAAGAATTCAAAGGGGTCGCCAAAAGTGTCTTTACAACAGAAATCTCTGAAACCAAGAACTTTATTTATTTTTGGAATCGCGGCTATATTTACTTTAAAAATTTTAAAATAACCGACTTTGAACTTAAAAACTTAAAAAGAATTGTTGAGCACAGTCTAAAGAAAATTGATAAAGGGCATTGCACAGATGAGCATATTTTTGCAGCATGCAAAGTTGATATGCCTGAGTTTATTTCGCGATTCAAGATTAACTTAGCCTACGATATTTTTAGCGTAGCCAAACATTTCTTTAAAGATAATTTTATTTTTAAAAGACCTTTAATTGGTGCTTTGGGTACTGATTTTTTAAGTTTTGACGAAATGGTTGCTAGTTTTGTTGAAGATAAAGAAATTATTGAAATAATTGAGCTTAATAAATTTATCACCCCGCAGTATTCTAGACTTAAAGCAATTACTGTCTTTGAAATTATTAACATGTTAAAAACACAGTTTATGCCGATAAGTTCAAATAAGCTAATTAGACTGGACAAAATTAGTTTCACACTTAAACAAAAAGACGATCTTAAAAAATATTTAGAAAATGCGTTAGTTTTCAACCCAAACATCACTTTAAGTGAAATTATTCACGACCAAAACTTCTTATCCAAAGTAGAAATTAACAGTAAGCCCGAAATGAATGTGTTTATTCTTGCCGGTATAATTATTTGTTTTTTTGAAAATGAGTTTGAGTTAGTAATGAAAGCAGAGTCTTTTAATCGTGGATTGTTCGGAATTAAAAAACGCGGAAACTAGAGTCTATACGTAGATAAATTAAATTTAAGTTTTAAAAAGGAGTTAAATATGCAAAATCAAACACTACTAATTGTTTTAATTATTTTAATAGCAATTCTTATAATTATTATTTTCGTCCGTTTACTTGTATTATTTTTAAAGAAAAATAAGCAAACTGAAGTCAAAAATACTGAGAATTCAAATATTCAAATATTTGAAAAAACTCTTGAAAACACGCTTGAAA
>CAUSQP010000070.1:0-3381 GCA_963534175.1 uncultured Acholeplasmataceae bacterium | reverse complement strand
AAAGCAACAATAGTAAATATTTTCAGGATTGATGAAAATAATTTATTTGCTTTAATATTTGATTTCATGTTTCCCCCTTTTTGCCCGTTAAATAGGCGTCAGTTCATACACTTATTATATTCTATTAAAGACAAAATTGTAAGCGTTTACATAATTTTTTTTAAATTCTGAATTAACTGAACGCAAAACCACAAAAACATTGATTTTTACTCTTTTAAAATGCAATTTTTATCCTTCGTTAGATAAAAAAACCGCCAATGTTTTGATTTCAAACACTGGTGGTTTTACAAACATAAATTATTGATTATTTTAAGGCTGATTTCGCGAGTTGATCGGCGATATCGTTGTAAGAAATGTTGGAATGACTAGGTATTTTAATAAGCTCTATTTCAGTAAAGTCTTTTTTAACCGAATTGTAAAAATTCACAAAATATCTAGCAATGTTAGAACATGTCTTCCATTCAGAACTAACCCATTTGGCAATACCTATATAGTCGTGATAAATTCTAATTTTTGTAAAATTGTTAGTCTTAGCAAACTCTAAGGCTGCAATAACTGCAAAAACTTCACCAGCGACATTATTTGTTGCCAAGAAATACTTATTGTCGCTACTGCCAGAAATATTTTTTTTAAGGCCAGACGGCAAAATCAGGTGTACACCGTAGCCAAATTTAGTGCCGTTTTTTAAAAAACTACCGTCTGTAAAGGCAACCAGATAGCCACCTTTTAAATCTTTTTCAACAACCGTTTGCCAATAGTCTTTGCCGTTTAGGTAAAAAACGGCTTCCTCTTTAGTTAAAAAAGACTTATAAACTGGATTTGAAAATCCAGAAATTGCTGCTTGGCATTCCGACCAAGTTAAAAAAATTCCAGTTTTTTTCCCTGCCTTTACGGCGTAGTATTTCATTTAAAATAAACTTTATTCTAAACTCGCAGTTTCTTCTTTTTCTTTTAATTTTTTAATGAAAGTTAAAAGACTTTGCATGAAAATAGAGCCAGAAGAATTGCCGATTGTCACGATTAGAACAAACAACAACACTTTTGCGTAGTTGTAGCCAAAGCCAAAAGAAAATAAAGAAAATGAAGCGATACAGTGGTCAAAGCCGAGTAATAAGAAAGTCCAAACGGCAAACATTAAAGAAAGCACACCGATTGCTTTGTTTTTTGAGTTGCGGAAACTATAGATACCAGAGTGCAGAAGAATGCCTGTGCCAAGTGCACCAAGGAAAGTTCGCCAAAGCGGAGTTTTTGCAAAATCCAGTTTTGCTGCAACTAAATCCTGAATAATTTTACTGTAAGTTTGACCGCTTGGAGCAATTTTGGCAGGAAAGTTTGAGTAGTAAAAAATAATTGTAAAAATTACTGCCCCTAAAAAGTTAGTAAAATAAACTATGGCAAGTTCAATTAAGTACGCTGGCTTCTTTTCTAAAACATAGCCTATTCTGCCGGTAAAAAGTGCTGCCTCTAGGGCAATGATTAGCACAATGCCGACACAAAAACCAACACCAGCGATAAAGTAGGTGGTCAGAGTTTGCACACCACTGCCAATTGCGTACGATGTTAAAACTAAAAAAGTAAAAGCAGCGATAGCGACCAAAACTCCTGAAAGAAAACCTTGCAAGGCAATTTTGGCGTATTTGTATGAGTTTAATTTGTTTTGCATATTAAAATTCCTTTGTCTTAAAAAACTATATAACTAATTTTACTCCATATAAAAAAAATAAGTTTAAATAAGCAAATTAGGTAAAGTTTTTAAAATGAAAATAAAGCAAGTATTTGTGCCTAGTAAGGCAGTTATGCAGTTTTTGCATCGCAAATCCTATTTTTATTTAAAAGCCTTATTAAGCGATTTTATGGAAAATAAATAAAATCGAAATTTTTTAAAATTAAAAAATATTGTTTGCTTGTATCTACTAATTTTAGTATAATTAAAACACATAGAGGTGCGTGTATGTTTATCACATTTGAAGGTGGAGAAGGTAGCGGAAAATCTACTATAATTAAAAAAATTAAGGCCCTTTTTGATCATAGTTCAAATAGTGCTAAATACTTATTGATTAACCAAACAACTAACCAAACAGTACCCCTAATTTTCACAAGAGAACCAGGTGGGCTTAACATTGCTTTAGCCGAAGAAATTAGAGATGTTTGTCTGCACCCTAAACACACTACTATGCAAAGTGAGACCGAGGCTTTGTTGTTTGCCGCTTCCAGATCTGAACACGTTAAACAACTAATTGAACCAAATCGCAAAAGTTCACTGATAATTTGTGATAGGTATATAGACTCGTCATATGTCTATCAAGGTGTTGCCAGAGGTCTTGGTATTGATTACATCAAACAAATCAATAAAAATACTTTAAACTGTCTGCCTGATTTAACTTTTATTTTTATAATTAACCACGAAAATGGTCTTAACCGAGTTTCTGCTAGAAACAAAATCAATCGTTTAGATAAAGAAAGTCGTGAGTTTCACAACAAGATAGACGAAACTTACCGTGAACTTAAAAATATTTTTCCTGAACGCAAATATATAGAAATCAACGCAGAGGCGGAAGTGGACGCTGTTTTTTTGCAAGTTTTTACTAATTTAAAGGCTGAACTTGCTAAAAGAAATATTAAGATAGTTGAAAATGTCTAAAGACCGTTTTTTTCACCTTTCTTTGCTACCTAAAGCCAGTTATTACGAACACACTGAGTTTATTCTTAGTCAAATAAAGACAATTTTAAGCCAGGAAGGGATGTCTGAAGAAAAACTTGCCAAAATTGAGTTTAAACCCTCTGACAATTTATTTATTTTAAATAAAGGAGAAATTAGTAAAGAAACTTTACTGGATTTCACTAACACATTTAACTACACCGCTGTAAATCAATACTCTAGATTTTTTGTGTTATTCGGAATTGACCTACTAAACACATCGCAAGTCTCTAGTTTACTGAAATTTTTAGAAGAACCAAAAACCTCTACATACGGTTTTTTAGTTCCAGAAAACCCAGACGCAGTGCTAGATACTATTCGCTCACGCGCTTTTCCTGTAGTTTATCCGCAAAACGAAAACTCAGATAAACCTATTTCTCTTGACGCTGAGATACTTGAACTCACTCAAGAAATTTTTGTTAATACTGACAATGTTTTTGAAAATAAAGTTTTTAACGATAACTTAAAAATTCCTTTTCTTGAGTTTATTTCTGTGCTTAATGCAAAAGAAAGTAAGTTTGCAATTAGTTTAGGTAAGTTTTTTCCGCTTGAAATGGATAGAGAAATCGGTAAAAACTTTTTGCGCTTAGTTCAAACTTTTATAATGGACGCGATTAACTTCAAGTTAAAAAGAACTTTACACTTTTTAAGTCAAAAAAACTCAGTTGAAAAATTAGCATCAC
>CAUSQP010000069.1:0-3411 GCA_963534175.1 uncultured Acholeplasmataceae bacterium | reverse complement strand
GCGTGGACTACCAGGGTATCTAATCCTGTTTGCTCCCCACGCTTTCGTGCCTCAGCGTCAGTGAAGACCCAGCAAGCCGCCTTCGCCTCTGGTGTTCTGCCATATATTTACGCATTTTACCGCTACACATGGAATTCCACTTGCCTCTATCTTACTCTAGTGTGCCAGTTTTCAAAGCGATATAGGGTTGAGCCCTACGATTAAACCTTGAACTTAACACACCGCCTACGCACCCTTTACGCCCAATTATTCCGGATAACGCTCGTCCCCTATGTATTACCGCGGCTGCTGGCACATAGTTAGCCGGGACTTATTCATTAAATAACGTCACTTATAAATCATTGCCTATTTATATCATTCTTCTTTAATAAAAGAGTTTTACATACCGAAGTATTTCATCACTCACGCGGTATCGCTCGGTCAGGGTTTCCCCCATTGCCGAAGATTCTCTACTGCTGCCTCCCGTAGGAGTCTGGGCCGTTTCTCAGTCCCAATGTGGCTGTTCAACCTCTCAGTCCAGCTACGCATCATCGTCTTGGTAAGCCATTACCTTACCAACTAACTAATGCGCCGCAGGCCCCTCTTCAAGCAGACCTAACGGTCCTTTAAATGTTTTTAGATGCCTAAAAACATCCGTTATTCGGTATTAGCACAAGTTTCCTTGTGTTATCCCCAACTTGTAGGCAGGTTACCTACGTGTTACTCACCCGTTCGCCACTAGATAGTAAACTATCTCGTTCGACTTGCATGTATTAGACGTACCGCCAGCGTTAATCCTGAGCCAGGATCAAACTCTCCATTGATTGATAGAGTTTAATTGACTCTAATTAGTTTTATTCTTGTAAAAGAATTGGTGTATATCATTTTCATATTTAGTTTTCAAAGATTTGTTGCCTTTTGGCACACTTAAACAATTATATATTAAATAAAAAAATATTTCAACAAGTATTTGTAAAAATATTTTTTTAAAAACAATATATAAAAGATGGTGGGCAGGGACGGATTCGAACCGCCGAAACCAGAGGTAACAGATTTACAGTCTGCCGCGTTTAGCCACTTCGCTACCTGCCCAAACACTTGCTAAAGTATATAATAAGTGATTTCAAAATGCAAATAAATTAAAATTAGTTTTTATTTTGTGCGTGGGTAGTTAACAAGTTGTAAAAGAATATTGTTTATAATTTGTGACATAAGGGTTTAAAAACATAGTTAACATTGAAAAGAATTACAAAAATTATCAAGATAAGCAAAGTTCAAAAACACTACATTAAAGACTTTTATTTTGTCTTTGGTGTTTTTAACGGACTTTTTGAAAAGTATTTAGTGAACTCAAAGAAATACAGCAAGTACGGTGAAATGCAAGTAGGTGAGAAATACACAGTAGTAGTGTCTGATGCTAGTAGTGTAAAGAAAAGTCAAATCATTCAAAGTTTTAAAAGGTTAGACGATCGTGTTGAAGATAGAAGAAAGGAAAAGTGTGCGGTTGCTGAAATTTCTGAAAAGAAGGTTTTCGTTCAATCATTAGAATTGTTTTTAAAACAAAAAAGCAATTTATCTAGCCTGCAAATTAAAGAAATTTGCGCGTGGGTTTATTCAAACCACGCCCAATTTAAAGAAAACCCTTATTTACTTTTGAAATTAAACTTGGATTTAGGTTTTCTAGATATTGATATAATTGCTAAGTTTATAGGTTTTTCCAGCAACTCAAAGATTAGAGTGAAGGCATGTCTTGATTTTTGTTTTAAAAGTGGAGTTAATGGTAGTGCGGCAATTTCTAGCCGTGAGTTGTTTAGGCTGTGTTTTGATTTGCTTAAAGCGGTTTACAGTGAGTTTCAAGATGTTTCTCAAATCAAAAGTGCTTTAGCAGAAATGTTGAAATCAGGAGAATTGAAAGAGTTAAAGATAGAAGGTGAAGATGCATTTTACATCCATTCTTGGTATTGCCACCAAACTGAGTTGTTAGTAAAAGAGTTAAAAATAAGAAACAAGGAGGCAAGTATTTTTAGCCAAAAAGTTGTATTGGATAATCCAAATAGTGATTTTCAAAAGTGTTTAAACAATGCCTTGAATCACAAAATCAGTTTTATCGCAGGACCAGCTGGCAGTGGTAAGTCATACATGTTAAAACTGCTTTATAAAACCTTTTCAAAGATGTTAAATAACGAGAAATACAGTGAGAAAGTTGTAGTTTTAACGCCGACTGGCAAAGCAAGTGCCAGGTTAAACTCAGATTTAAATGTCTACTCAAGTACTGTGCACTCAGCCTTAGGTTGGTGCGCAAAAAGTAGTGTAATTGATTTAAAGAATTACTATAGTTTTTCTTTCAACTATCAAGATAAGTTTAAAAATACTAAAGTAGTTTTAGTAGATGAAAGCAGTATGTTGGAAGACGCGTTAGTTTGGATTATGTTAAATAATTTTCCAAAAAACTGTCATTTCGTCTTTGTAGGCGACTACAATCAACTTACCAGTATTCTACCAGGTTCGTTTTTTAAAGACAGTGTTTCTTCTGGTGTTTTTCCAACATGTTGGCTTAAATACAATCATAGGCAAATTAACACAGATTTACCTAAATTACTTAACCGAGTGTTGGATGGCGATAGATATTATCTTAACTACAAGTATGAATCTGTAGTTGTTCGGTATTTGTCATATAAAAAGTTTCTTTTGAATTTGAGTTTGCTGATTAGTAAACTAAAACATCAGACGAATAGTTTTTATACTGATTTTCAGATTTTACTTGCAATTAAAAACCCAGAAAGAGGGGTAATTGAGCTAAATAAGTTTATTCAAAGTATTTTTATCAAAGATAAAGAAAACTCAGTTAGCAGTGGTATTTACAATTTTTATGTTAACGATAAAGTTATCCAAGTCTTTAATAACAAAGAAACCAAAGTACTAAATGGAGAGATCGGAATAATTAGAAAAATTGCGGATGATGATGTTACTGTTGAGTTTCAAAACGGACAAGTTTGTGAGTATTCAAAAGAAAGCATTTCTGAACTTGAACTTGCATACGCTTTAACTGTACACAAAGCCCAAGGCTCTGAATTTAAATATGTTGTTTTTTATGCCGATAAATACTCTGATAAAATGCTTAATAAAAATTTAGTCTACACTGCATTTTCACGAGCAAAAAGTAAATTGTTCGTGTTTGGAGATATTTACAAAATTGCCGACTACGTCGGCAAAGAAAATACAAGTTTTAGTTATTTTAAGTATTTGATTGAAAAAGAGGATGAGTAATTTAAGTAAATATTTTTAGAGTCTCTAGCTCTTTTTCTTGACTTTCATTTCGTCTAAGTTTTTCAACTATAGCCTTAAGTAAGTAAAGTTCTTTGATTTTAGTGTGCGTATTTAGTTCTTTTTTTAAGATTGATTTATATGCGTTAAAAATAGAGTAAGCGTGTA
>CAUSQP010000068.1:0-3518 GCA_963534175.1 uncultured Acholeplasmataceae bacterium | reverse complement strand
ATAACTGCGCTATAAAACTATTGTTTTTTAAAAAAGTGTATTGTAAACTATATATGAATGATTAACTCACAAATTTATAAAATAATAATATTGAAGTGAAAACAGATAAAACAAATTACTACTTTTTCGCCTAACATGTAGATTTTACAAATTTTATAAATTGCTGTTATATGACAAGGAGTTCATTATGATAAACGAAGAAAATATTGAAGATGTAATAATTTCTCTACTTAAAGAAAAAGGGTATGAGTTTATCAATAAAGAAAATAACGATTGGCTAGAAAACAGAGAACTAAATGAGTTTATCAATCATGACTTGTTGCTAGATTGTCTTATGAAAATTAATTCAGATAAAACAAATAATGAAGATATACTCATACAAGCAATAAACAAAATTACTAATCTTGAAAATCCTAATTTAATAGAAAGAAATTTTACATTTCATAAATACCTAATAAACGGTGTGACCATTGACTCAAAAGATTGCAAAATAAATCCTTTAATTCGTTTTATTGATTTTAAAAATCCTGAAAATAATGTTTTTCAAGTTTGCAGGCAAGTTAAGTTTAAGGAATACAGAAACGCAAGGATACCCGATGTAATTATTTACATAAACGGCTTGCCGCTTATCATAATGGAATTAAAATCATTTGACCCAAATGGCAAAAAAACAGACCTTGACTATGCTTTTAGACAACTCGGACAAGATTCAAATTCAGACGGCTATAGATTTGATATACCGACCCTTTTTAACTATAACGCTTTTTTAGTAATTTCAGATGGTACAACTGCAAAAATCGGTACTTTAACTTCTGGTATTACAAGATTTAACGAATGGAAAAGTGTAGATGGCGAAAAAGGTTATGATAACAAATATACAAGAAAAATAAATACCTTAATTGATGGACTTTTTGAAAAGCATAGATTGCTTGATTTCATCAAATACAATATTTTTTTCATGCAAGATGAAAACGAAAAACGAATTAAGATTATGGCACAATATCACCAATACTTTGGGGTAAAAAAAGCCTTTGAATCTATTTTAAAAGCAAAAAAACCAGAAGGTGATGGAAAAGGTGGCATAATTTGGCATACTCAAGGTTCAGGTAAATCCTTTACAATGCTAATGCTTGCACACAAACTTTTAAAAGAACCAAGACTAGAGGTTCCAACAATAGTTGTTTTAACCGACAGGATAGATTTAGATGCACAACTTTCAAAAACTTTTTCATGTGCCAAAGACTATCTTGGCACTGAGCCAAAAATTGCAAAATCTAGAAAAGATTTAGTTAAAAAATTAGGAAAACTAAAACAAGGCGGCATAATTTTTGCAACCGTTGGTAAGTTTGATAAAGATGATTTGCCTAAAAACGAAAGAAACAATATTTTTGTAATGACGGATGAGGCTCACCGCGGGCATTATGGAATTTATGAAAACGCACTACTAAAACGCAAGAAGGAAATTGACCAAATCATTGCTGAGTTTTTAAATATGGGGTTGAAAAATACATCAGAGATGCTTTGCCAAACGCAACATTTATTGGCTTTACCGGCACCCCAATTTCTACAAAAGATAAAAGAACCTCCGATATTTTTGGTGAAATCATTGATATTTACGACATGACGCAGTCAGTCATAGACCGTTCTACTGTGGGAATTTCGGTTGAGTCTAGATGTGCGCACGCCAGTTTAGATGAGGCTATACTTAAGCAAATTGATGGCTACTACAAAGATTTAGAAATTACTGGGCAAGCAGATAGTTTTTCAATTGAAAAATCTAAGTCTGCAATGGCTAATATTAATGCCGTTTTGGAAGACGACGATTTAATTGATCGGTTTGCCAGAGACATCGTTAGTCATTACCTAGATAGAAAAGACTTTTTAAACGGCAAGGCTATGATAATTTGCCAAACCAGAACAGCAGCAAAAAAACTTTACTTAAAAATAACTGAAGAAGTTGCACCTGAATTAAAAGAGCAAACTATTTTAGTGGTAACCGAGTCTAACAAAGACTCAGAAGCAGATCGTGTGCTCTTTAAAAATAGTGCATGGCGAAATGAAGTCGGTGTTGAATTTAAAAAAACAAACTCTAAGTATAAAATTGCAATAGTTTGTGATATGTGGTTGACTGGTTTTGATGTTCCAGATTTAGATGTAATGTATTTCATTAAAAAACTAAGGTCACATAACTTAATGCAAGCAATAGCACGCGTAAACCGTATATACCATGGTAAAGAAAATGGTCTAATTGTTGACTACATTGGACTTAAAAAAGATTTAAATAATGCACTACTTGAATACACAGACAGAGATAGACAAAATCCAACACTGGTTTTGGAGTCAGTTTATCAAAATATTTTAAAACCAAATCTCGCTATTTTAAACCAACAGTTTAAAGAAATCGACAGGTTTGGTTTCTTTACAGCAGACGCTGTAAAGAAATTTAGAGCAGTACAAGACGGTGCAGAATTTGTTTTGAGCAAATCAACTGAAGAAGATTTTTTAAACAATATTTCTCAAAAAATCAAAACTACTTATCAAATATGCAGCGGGATAGTTACAGATGAAGATAGAAGAGATATTCTTTATTTTTTGACAATCAGGCAATATATTTTAAAACTAAACTCAAATATTGCAATTGTTTCAAGTAGTGAAATGGACGAATATGTTTCTAAATTGCTGCTAGAAGCAATTAAAGCAGATAGTGTTGAGATTCTCAAACCAACAAATGAAAATAAAAGCATATTTGAATTGCTTTCGCCTGAAAAAATAGAAGAACTTAGACAGAAAAACCCGCCTTCTATATTTGTGAAAATTGCCAAGAAATTATTCGAAGGTGCAATTGCAAAATACCGCTCAGAAAACTTTTTGAAATCTCAAGACTTCTCAGAAAAGCTCAGAACTATTTTAGAAAAATACAATGACCGAGACAGTAATACTGAATTTGAAACTATAATAACCAGTTTAACAGAATTTGCTACTGAAATTCTAGAAGATGAAAAAGAGCAAACAAGTCTAGGAATTTCTGGAAGAGAACGCGCTTTTTATGATGCTTTAATAAAAGATAAAAACGTAAAAAAACTAATAGACGATGAGACCTTAAAACTGATTACGTTTGAACTTAAAGAAGTTATAGAAGAGTTTGCAGATGTTGACTGGCAATACAAAGAGTCGACTAAAGCTAGAATGAAAGTCCAAATTAAAGATTGCTTGCGGAAATACAACTATCCTCCAAATTATATTGAAAATGCTATTTCAGATATTTACAATCAAACCGCGCATATGGAATTTTACTATTAAAATTAATTGGGTTTTGTGATATTGAATAGTTTATTACAATTAATAAGTATATAATATACATTAGAAATAGGTGAAAAATGATTAGAAAAACCAAAATTATTTGCACAATCGGACCAGCCTCTCGTAGCCCTGAAAAAATCCAGGCCTTAATTGATGCTGGAATGAACGTAGCACGTGTTAACTTCTCACACGGTGAATACTCAGAACACGAAAATACT
>CAUSQP010000067.1:0-3567 GCA_963534175.1 uncultured Acholeplasmataceae bacterium | reverse complement strand
CTTATTAAATCTGTTGAGTTTGATTTAAACTACCCAACTGTAGACGAAGCCAAATTGCTAACCTTTAAGTTAAATGCTTTTAACTTTATTTTGGAAGGATATTTAAGCGCTAACCCTGAGTTTAGTGCAAACATTTTTGAGATTAACGAAAACGACTACTTGGAACTGCCACTGGCTGATCTTAACTCAAAAACTCACGTTGACCCAGATGCTAAATTACCGCTTGACATCGCTAAGGTTAACGAAATTAAAGACCGCGTGATGAACAAACCACACTTGGTTTCCGGTTCTGCTGAAATCAACGGAGTTAAACTAACTATCCACAAAGGCTATGTTTCTGTTAACAACAACTTCCAAGACGTAGAAGCAGTACTATACGCCGAGGCTAAGTTTAAAGATTTAGTCTATAGTTTTGAACTGTATTTCCAGAAAAACACAGTTTACTTAAAATCACCTAAATTCAACGCTAAAGTCGCGCTTTCTGAAATCGGTACTTTAATTGCTAAAATTACTGAACTAATTAAAAAACAAGGTGAGATTAACTTCAACAACTTTACTCTGCAAAGCACACCAACCGATTCACTAAAAGCAGCAATTTCAAAACTAGTAATTGAGTCTTTGACTATCGCCAAAGAAGAAATTACGCTTGCGGCTAAATACGACAACTTCCAAGGTCAAATTGCCTACAACCGTAAAACCCACGAAATTAACATAACTATTTCCAACTTCAATGCATATCTAAGATTAGTTCCAACTGAGCTTAGCGAAGTTGGCGAAAGAGCAAATGAAAAAATCGCTAAACTAAGCAATGACCCTAATTTATTTACCGCAAGTGATATTTTAAAAATCGCTGAACTTTACTCAACTCGCTTTGAAGTTAAAAATCTTGAATATACTTTGCCAAAAGAACTTTCAGAAAAATATCTAGGTAAAGACTCAAAACTAGAACTTAGCGTGAAAAACGGCCAAATTGACTTAACTTCAAAACACCTATTTAAAGCAGATTTAGGTGTGAAGTTCACAAACCCACAACTAAGCGCGCCAATTCACCTAAACTTTGAACTGCATATTCAAGACAAGCAGATTTATCTGCTTTCCAAAGAATACCCAACTCTTAACCTAAAAGTAGCCTATTCAGAAATTTCGGCAATTATCTCGGCTATTCAAAAAGCAATTGAGAAGGCTAGTGGTATTTCGATTAGCACAAGTTCCCAAAACAAAGCACAAACTTATCTGGCTCCAACTTTCGATATCACCAAGATTTTAGATGCACTTACTTTAACTAAAGCTGGTGTTGACTTTGATTTAAAGAAAGCATTTGGAATTGAGCAAGTTACTCAAGTTTCTCTGCGTTTCAACCATGCAGAAAAAGTCTTAGAACTAACAGCAAGCCCACTTAACTTAAACTTATCATTAGTTAAAACTGACAAAAAACTTAGTCAATATACACCAAGTGCAACTACTGAGTTTTTAGGTCGTGAGTTTTTTGAAAAAACAGCAGATCTGATTGCAACCGGCTACCAAGTAAGCGGTGAGTTTAACCACAAATTAAACGGAGATGACTTAAAGGTTGAAATTAAAGGTTCTCTTAACTTCAAGCGCACAACTATTTTAGATTTAGAACTAAAAGTAATGTATGCAGGTATTCTGCAAACCTTCCGTTTGCTTTACGACAAACAGTTTTTCTACTTGCAAAACGAAAAAGTTAACTTAAAACTAAGTCTGACCGACATTCAGGAGTTGATTGCCGAAGGCAATCGCTTAAAAGAAATGTTTGAAGGAATTACCGTCGGCTTAAACCAAGACTTAATTAACTCTTTAGTTAAAGCAACTCTTGAGTTTAGCAATTCAAGTATTTTGGCTAACTTCACTGAAGGTCTGCTTAAAAACCTATCCGTTAAAGCCGATTTAAACGAAAAAGCCCTAGAAGTTAAATACGGCACTATGCTTAACTTAACTTTAACTAAAGCAGAATACGCCGAAACTAAAGACGTTCCTGAAAACGTAGATTGGCTGGATAGAAGTTTTGTAAATAACCTGCTTTCTCTGGCTTCATCTACCTACTCTTTAAACGCTACCCTCGACAACGAAAAAGTTAAAGGTGAGTTGACTGGCAACGTTGACCTTAAATCTAAGGTTAATCTGGCTGCTAGTGGTAAAGTTGAGTTTAAAATTGGCGAAAAAGCCTATTACTTAGAGTTAAATAAACTATTTATCTCAGAACGTACACTTTATGCTTTGACCGAAAAACTTAATTTAAAAGTACCATTTGCAGACATTAGTCGCCTGCAAAGCGAGATTCAAAAAATCTTTAACCAAATTAAACCGCTTTTAGGTCTGTCTTCTAAATCAGAACTAATTAAGTACTTATCTGTTTACTCTGATTTAATTGATGCTTTGAGTATTTCTCAAAACCAAATTACTCTTTCTAATTTCACTTTCAACGGAATTAAGTTATCGGCAACCATAGACTTAGCAGCCCAAAAAATTACAGTTTCTCTACCTGACTTTGGCCTAACCGCAACTTTGGCTAAGTCAGATACCAAAAATGAAGGTTTGGTGCCAGCAGTTCAGTACGCAGACACTGAAACTATTTTGAATCTACTTAACTTATACTCACCAACCTACGAAATTGAAGGTAAAGCCCAAAGCGGCGAAATGGGTGCTGACTTTGCTGGAAAAGTTTCTCTAAAAGGCGAAGTCCTTGCAAAACTAGAGACTTACCTGAAATTCAAAAACAAATTCTTAAAAGCCACAGTTTACTATGATAAAAAACACCTATACTTTGAAACCGATAAACTGAAATTCAAACTTTCTGTTGAAGAAATTCAACAACTGATTCAAAAAGCACCTGATTTACTAAAACTAGCGAACACAGAAAACATATTTAGTTTATTTTCAACGTTTTCTTTAACTAACTCAGAACTGAATTTAGGATATGGCGACATAAACGTACGCGCTAACTTAATTGAAAGACTAATTAACTTAAACTACAAGAATTTAGTGCAAGCCACAGTTAAGCCAACTCTCGAGGAAGACTTAGGCAAAGTTCCTGAACACGATTGGAAGACATATCAAGACATCCTTGATTTGTTTGCAAATGCAGAAAAAATTAAAGAAATGCTAAAAACTCCGCAAAAATCCTTTTCGTTCTCAGGCACTTTTGAGTTAAACGGAAAGAACTTAGAAGTTTCTAAAGGCACGCTGACTTTAAACTCCAAAGGCAACACCTTTGACCTAGATGTTGAGTTTGAAGCAAAATATGATGGCAAAGACTACAAAGGCAGAATAACTTTCTTAAACGGCTTTATTTACATAGACATTAACGGTCTTCGCGTCAAAATCAGTCAAGATGAGTTTATTCGCTCAGGTTATAGGATAATCGGTACTTTTGGTGGCAACAAAGAAGCCCTTGAAAAAGCCCTTAAATATTTCAATGACCCAACTAAATTAAAAGAGATTTTAGGCCTAAGTGCGCACTCTCGTCTAGGATACGGCTTTAGTCCTGTTTATCAACAGTTTACTAGAGGGCTAACTAAACCTCAAGGATTGAGCGATATCTTTGAA
>CAUSQP010000066.1:0-3670 GCA_963534175.1 uncultured Acholeplasmataceae bacterium | reverse complement strand
TCCTTTCTTTATGGAAAGATTTTAAATTTTAAAATCACCCATTTTATAAAATAAAAAGTCGCTTTTTATGTTGTGAAGCGGCTTTTTATTTTGGCAAATTTCAAAAACATTTGAAAACAAAATATTTTAAGGTATTTTTTTATTAGAAAACACACTATTTTAAGGTATTTTTTATTGGAAAACAAACAAATATGCTAAAATAAATGCGTAGCAAGAATATTTTAAATGTTTAGACGAAAAATAGAAAAAATCTTAGAAAAATACTACTTAGACAAAGACGCTAAAATCTTAATCGTAGAAGGCGCTGGGCATATTGGTAAATCTTTCATCATCAGACAAACCGCACCAAAACACTTTAAAAACTACGTAGAAATTGACCTAAAGTCAGACTACGAAAATAAACAAAATTTTCTTTCTATACGCAGCACTAAAGACTTCTATCTTTATGTCAGCACTATGTTTAAAACCAACCAAGCAGATTTGGATAACACAATCATTTTTCTTGACGAAATTCAGTACTACCCTCACTTAATTACACTACTTAAGGATCTTCGTAAAGAAAATAAGTATAGATACATAGTGGCAGGCTCTTTGATAAGAATAACTATGAAGCATATTTTTATTCCAATGGGCGCAATTGATGAAGTTGAAATGTTTCCGCTTGACTTTGAAGAGTTTCTTTGGGCAAATCAGGTAAGCGAAACTGTAGTTGATTACCTTAAGTCCGCTTTTTTAAAACTAACCTCTATTAACGAAGCAGTGCATAAAAAAATCTTAGAACTTTTTAAAGACTATTTAATAGCAGGCGGTCTGCCAGATGCTGTCAAAGAATATGTTTTAAATAAAAATATTAAAGCCACTCAAAAAATCCAAACTAAAATCTATAAGCACTACCAAGAAGATGCAGCAAGATATCAGGTAAATACTAAACTAAAAATTACACAAATTTATCAAAGTCTACTTTCTAATATGTCAAACAAAGTTAAGCGAGTTAACTTCAAAGCAATTGAAAACAAAGTTAACTCATCACTTGAAAAATATCAAACAGAGTTTTATTATTTAGTTTCAGCAGGTGTTGCAAACTGTGCAAGAGAAATTGAAAACTTTAAGTTTCCACTTTTTGATGTTAGTGCTAAAAACTTAATTAAACTATATTTTAACGATGTTGGAATTTTAACTGCCCTACTTTTTAAAAATGATATACTTTCTATCTTAAATAACGATAAGGCAACCAACTTAGGCTCGGTTTATAAGCACGCTGCATGCATGGAACTAAAAGCACACGACCACAATCTTTTTTATTTTGATTCCAAAAAAGTCGGAGAAGTTGATTTTTTAATCAACGACTACGATCTGCTTTCTGCTGCTGCTATTGAAATTAAGTCTGGAAACGACCAAAATAATTTTCGTGCACTTCCTAAACTAATTGATCAAAACGGACAATATAAACTAAAGAAGGGCTATATTTTTGGCAACAAAAATATAGTTAAGCAAGAAGGTAATTTGATAACTTTGCCAATTTATTTAATTATGTTTGTCTAAAAATGCTAAAAAATTAGCAAAAAACCACCACTAAAGAGGTATTATTTGGTCAATGTTTTATCTTTATTTAAAAATGTAAGCGTATACATTTAATATTTTGACTTTATTTTTTGCATTCTATATAATATAAATATCTCTATATACACAAGCCATAAAACAAGAAAAATGGCGCAAAGAAGGAGCGGTATGGAAGTTAAATTAGAAGGTCTTACAAAAATATTCGTCGACAAGCAAAAACGTGAAACAACAGCGGTTGATAAATTGTCTATTACTGTTGGCGACGGTAAACTTATTGGTCTACTTGGGCCATCTGGTTGTGGTAAATCAACAACCCTATATATGATCGCTGGGCTACATGAGCCATCTGGCGGAAAAATTATTTTTGGCGATGAGGATGTTACTCCGCTTTCGGCCGACAAACGTGGAATTGGTCTAGTTTTCCAAAACTACGCCTTATACCCACACTTAACAATTCGTGAAAACATTATGTTTCCACTACAAAACATGCACGTACCTGCCAATGAAATCGACGATATGGTAGAAGAAGTTGCACGCCTTGTTGGTATTGCTAACTTACTTGAACGTAAACCTTCACAACTTTCAGGTGGTCAACAACAACGCGTGGCTATTGCTCGTGCGTTGGTTAAAAAACCAAAAGTCCTACTACTTGATGAACCACTTTCTAACCTAGACGCTCGTCTGCGTCTACAAATGCGTGAAGAGATTAAACGTATTCAAAAAGAAACTGGAATTACTGCAGTTTTCGTTACACACGACCAAGAAGAGGCGATGTCAATTTGCGATGAAATCGTTTTAATGGAAGCGGGTGTTGAACAACAACGCGGTGTTCCACAACAAATTTACGATAACCCTGCTAACTTGTTTGTTGCTAAATTCTTAGGAACTCCACCAATCAACTTATTTAAAGCACAAATTAAAAAAGACCGTGTGTTTGTAGGAGACGAAGACATACTTTCTGCCAAAGGCGCTAAGGCTGTAGTTAAATCATGGGCAGAGCTTAAACAAAATCACCCAGTTGTAGAAAGAGACAATTCAGATGTAACTCTACACATCGCTGGTTGCGGTCAACTTAAATCAGAAATTGAACCGCTACTTTCTGAGTTTTCTAAAATTGCAGGTGGCTTCCTTTATGACTTTACTTTAAACGGTGCAACTGAAGGTTTCACTTTAGTTCAAGGTAACCGTCGTAAGGCTCCGAAGAAAACTAAAGATTTAATGGTAGCTAAACTAAATAAAAAAATAGAATACAAAGAATACCAAATTGAATACTACAGCGCTAAAATCCAAAGAACTGAAGCACAAATCGTAGAAGTTAAAGCAAACAAAGACTTTATTGACGAAGTTAAAATCACTAGACTTGAACAAAGAATTCAAAAACTAGAACAAGCAATTGAAACTACTAAGGGTAAAATTAAACTACTTCAAGAACAAATTAAAACTATTAAAGCAGACCGCTCTCCATACATTGACCCACGTTTCCACCTTGGTTTGGTAAACCGCGAACTTAACCCTAACTTTGAACGTGCAACTAAACGCTTTATTCGTCGTTTTACTGCCAAAGCCGTAGTTCCGGTAGTTGCTCCAAATTCACCACTTTCAGAACTTTCATCTGCTACCCTTAAAGCAATCTTCCAAAAGAAATTAACTAAATGGGACAAACTAATCAACACAACTCTTCCTGAAAACATTGATTTCATGAAGAAATCAATCCACACTGTCCTTCACCACAAACGCAGCGGTGTTAGAACTCTTGCTTTCCAAAAACTAGACATTATTCGTCTACCTAAAAAGATTTTTGGAGTAACTCTTCCAACTCTACACGAAACTACAGTTCAAAACAATGAACAGTTAATTAAAGCAATTTCTGAAAGCCCATTGGCAATTGGTTTCATTCAATACGACTTACTAAAAGAATCTGGTCTAAAAGAACTTAAAGTCAACGGCCAAAGCGCAACTGACGAAGGTGTGCGCACAGGCACTTACTTCTTTGCCTCAGTTTCAACAATTTTGGCATGTCAATATCCAATTGTAATTCCTGACAAAATCGCCGCTGCTTTCCTTGACTTTATTAAAACTAAAGAAGGTGAAGCGGTTATCGCTAAACACT
>CAUSQP010000065.1:0-3796 GCA_963534175.1 uncultured Acholeplasmataceae bacterium | reverse complement strand
TTAAAACTCTTTGTGAAAAAGTGGCAAAAAAACACGTGCTTGATTTTCTTGAAACTAGAGCAGATTTTAATATGGGTCTAGACAGAATGCACTATTATTTAAAAAACTTAGATTTTTTAAATCAAATTCCGTATATCCACGTGGTTGGCACTAACGGCAAGGGTAGCACTTCGCTATACATATCTAAAGCACTTGAGCGAAATGGCTACAAAACAGGGTTATTTCAATCACCTTACGTCAAAAGTCTAACCGACTCAATTTCAATTTCTGGCAAAGAAATTACTTTTACCGAAATTTATTTAATATTAAGTGTCTTGCTGCACCAAATCAATATCGCTGACAATAATGGTGTAGAAATTTCTCGCTTTGAACTGGAGTATTTAATCGCCTTAATTCATTTTGCGAAAAACAAAATAGACTACGCAGTAGTAGAAGCGGGTTTGGGTGGTCGCGATGATGCTACTAACGCAACCAAAAATAAACTAGCCACAGTAATTACTAGAGTAGATGTTGACCACACTAAGTTTTTAGGAAAAAACCGTCGCGTGATTTTGGAAAACAAGGCAGATGCAATTCGTCCTAATGGTCTCGCGGTTGCTTTGCCGCTTGGAAAAACTCTTGAAACTTACTTACAGGAAAAATGCAAGGAACGAAATGCTAAGTTAGAGATAGTTAACTTAAAAGATATCAATAAGACAAATGTCGGTATTAACGTCTGCAGTTATGAGTATAGTGGTAGATTAGTTAAATTAGCGGCCAGAGGTCGTGTGCAAATTCAAAACTCATTTTTAGCACTTAACGCTTTAAAACTTTTAAATGAACAAGGAGCAATTTTAACTGACTTTGACAAAAATGTAGACGCAGTTTGTGAGACTAAATATCAAGGTAGATATGAGTTTATCAAAGAAAACGTCATGATAGACGGCGCTCACAACGTCAACGCATTTAAGGAACTTTCTCAGTTCATTAGAGACACCCTTCCCCAAGGCTCCACAGTGCTGCTTTTAATGAGTTGCATGAAGGATAAAAACTTCAATAAGATGGTTGAAGAGATTATTAGAATCAAGAACTTATCAGTAGTTACCACTGAAGTTACAATTAAAAAAGACAGGACTTTAACCGCTCAGGAACTTGCAAAAGAGTTTATGGCCCAAGGTGTACGTCCGCTTGGCATAGTTTCAATTAAAGACTTTATTGCTAAACTAGATTTGTTTGCCAAAAAGTACGATTTAGTGTTAATTGCCGGCTCTCTTTACATGATTACTGAACTTAAATTAGTCTTAGAAGACTTAAAAGAAAGAAACCGTAAATAAACTTAATTTTATACCCCTCTTAAGTTGCTTAAATATTTTTATGTAAACGCTTACATTTTTGAGAGTTTAGTGTTAAAATACTTAAGCCTACGGGGGGGTGTTTTATTTATGAAAAAAGCCTTTATTTTTATTTTAGTAACACTGCTTTCTTTTTTCTTTTGGTGTTGTGCGAAAGTTAATTTAAAAAAGATAATGGATGAAGTTAACTTAAAAGATTATTCTAACCTAAAAGTTAACGCAGACATTCAAACAAACTTAGTGGAACTTAAAAACAAATACAAGATTGACTTTCAAGTAACTTTTAACGACAACGAACTTGCTAGATTTGGAAACTCAACTATCAAGATTACTAGAAAACAATCAGATAGTACTTTAATTATCAAAATTGAGTTGACGTACAAAAATAGCAGTGAGTCTAAATTATTTAAGGTATATATTGCAAAACTAGAAAACCCACAACCAGGTCCTAATCCAAATCCTAGTCCAAACCCACAACCAGGTCCTAATCCAAATCCACCTGCTCCAACACCTGACCCAATCCCTCCTACTCCAACACCTGACCCAATCCCTCCTACTCCAACACCACAAAACGACCACCCTGTAATTAGTGCAATTATAGCCAACAAAGGCGAAAAAGTTACAGCAATTGGCTATATTACTGCGTTTTACCTAAATTTTGGTGTAGCACTTCAAGACTCAACAGGTGGAATTACTTTGAAGTCTAGCAAGACAGACAGTGTAAAATTTGAAAAAATACAAGCGCTGCTTGGCAAATACGTCAAGGTAACTGGCACCCGAGATGAGTACAATGGCTTAAATCAAATCAATAAAATTACTCGAATTGAAGAAATCAAAGACCCTAAAGAACAATTTCCAAAGGCTATTGACATTACAAAAGTAGATTTTCAAGAAAGACAAAAAGATTTGCAAAGTAGATTAGTTAATATTACTAACGCGAAAGTTAAGTCTTTTAAAAAAGACAAAAAATTCGGCAATATTTACGTTGTTTTTGAGTTTTTTGGCAAACAACTGGCCTTCAGATACGACAGTCGTGTCAATAAGGCTAAGTGGGCATCGATTTTAGATAAGTTACAAATTGGCAAATCATATGATTTAACTAATTTAGTCTTTTCTTATTACAACAAACCGCAGTGTTCAGTTTCAGAAAGTTTTGAGTTTAAAGTGCACGTCAATCAAAGTGGTAAAATTAATGTTTTCTTTGACTTGCAAGGCGGAACTTTGGCGGGTGGTGTTGAACCGCAAATTATAGATGTTAATACAACTGCGACAAACCCTGGCAGTCCAACTAAGAAAAATTATGAATTTTTAGGTTGGTCAAAAACTGGCAAAAGCAACGATATTTTTAACTTCAACGCCAAGTTAAGCGAAGACACCACGCTAAAGGCAGTTTATAAATACAATGGACCTGCTGAAGACTTTGATGATGTCAACGGCTACTATTCATCTGCAAAAGGTTTAGAAGGTGATGCGCTTCGCGCAAGACTTAAACAAATTATAGATAAACCAGCAACTTCTTACGACACCGCTTTGGATGCACTTAGAAAAGCAGATGAGTCTATCGCGAATCCTGGCTATTTTTATTTAGCGTACACAGGAGACAGTCCAAGATATAGATATAGTGTAAACTCAAGAAAAGACTGGAACCGTGAACACGTTGTTCCTAACTCTAAATTAAGTCAACACGGTATTCCGAAAGGTGAACTTCACAACTTGCGTGCTTGTGATATTAAAACTAACTCAAGTAGATCTAATTATCCGTTTGTAGAAGGAAGCGGTGAAAATAGAGCAATCGGTGGCAATACCTACTATCCAGGCGATGAACATGTTGGCGATATCGCCAGAATTTGTCTGTATATGGCTCTTCGCTATAACTTCCCACTACATAAAGTTGGTAAACTAGAGACTTTCTTAAAATGGCATAGACAAGATCCGGTTAATGAGTTTGAAAAAAGAAGAAACAACATTTTGGCTCAATATCAGAAAAACAGAAATCCTTTTATTGACAACCCTCAGTTTGTTGAAAAAATTTTTGGCTCAGGCAAAAACATTTCTCTAAACGATGTTATGACAAATCTTTACCTACAACAAATTAAACCAGTTTGTGTATTTACACAAAGATTTGAGTTTTAAAAATCAAAATTAAGAACTAAAAAAAGGCCAAACGGCCTTTTTTTAGTTTGAAAGTTAGTATTTAAGACAACCAAGTGGACACACAATTACTCCGTCTTGGCAGGTATAGGCTAAATTAGTTGTAGTGATTACCATTAAGAAACTAGGTTGTTTATTGTCAGGAAGTAGTGATTTTAATTTAAGTAAACTTTTAGCAGCAGCATTAATTCCCTCGGCACTGCCAAGTTTAACTTCAACAAGACCAAACTTGTCGTTACTTGGCAATTTGGCACTCTACTACTTGGCAATTTGGCACTCTACTACTTGGCAATTTGGCACTCTACTACTTGGCA
>CAUSQP010000064.1:0-3882 GCA_963534175.1 uncultured Acholeplasmataceae bacterium | reverse complement strand
CTTGCGGCGGTTTTTTCCATCATCGGGTCAGTTGAAGAAATTTGTCTGAAAAGATCGTCTAAAATAGTAGTTTGGGTTTTATTTAAGTTATCTTGAAATAAAGTGTTGTTAAGTTCAGTGTTGTGGGTAAGTAGTTTGTAGTATCTTTCAAAGTCAGGGTCTTCAGCGGCCTTGTAGATTAGTTTGTATGAGTCTTTGCCAAAACGTTTGCCTTGCAAGGCCACATTTAACTCATCAATCTGCTGTTTTGCTTGTTCAATTGAAGAGGCTAGTTTATTGACAAACTCTTCTTTAAAAGTGGTTTCAGCGGCGTCTCTAAGTTCTTTAGCCTTTTGTTCGTAAACTATTAGATTATGGTTTTTAATTTCGTTTTGCTCGGCTTCAAACGCAGTTAAGTTCTCAATTAACGGTTCTTTGGCAAAACTATAGCGCACACAATAGTCAGACATTAGTTTTAAAACCATTACGCTTTGGCGAGAAATGGAGTTCGCTAGTTTAGTTTGACTGCTTTCCAGAACTTCAATGATGTGAGTAGGGTCTTCATGTCGTTTAATTAACGCATTATACTTAGTGTTGGCTGCACTAAGCAGTTCAGGGTTGTTAATTTTCAACTCTTCAAGTTCTTGTTTATAAACACTTTGTGTCTCTTCGGTTTGGTTGCGTCTAACTTCAATGTCTTGCAGAACTTGCTCAATTCTACCACGGCGAGAAATTAAATCTTCGTGTGCTTTTAAAATAACTGCGCGTTCTGCTTCTGCTTTGTCAATTTGTGCCTCGATGTCTTTAATGTCAGTACCTTTAGCCAGATTTTCTTTTTGTGCTAACAATTCCTGGACTTTATTTTCAAAAATCTTGATGTTATCGGTTGCCGAAAAACGGTTTTCTTGAATAATACGCGTTGCGTTTAGGCGTTCCGCTAGTTGGCGAGTATAAGTGGTTTCACCAATTTCTTTAGAAATAACTGCTAAATTTTGAGTTTTTTGCTCAATTTCTTGCAGAATAATTTCTTTTTGTTTAGTGTTTCCGGTGATTCCGATTTGTTTTCTTGCCCAAGATTGCGGATTTAACTGAGATGCGGTATAGTTTGCGTAAGTCATTCCAAGCGGCTCAACTGAGCGGCTGAAGTTCTTCAGTTCTCTGGCAGTTGCCACACACACTACATTGTTGTAAAGCATGTTAATGTAAGCACGAGCATAAGTGTGGTTAGTGTCAATTTTGGCAGCCAACGAGTCATCAGCGGTTTGGGTTTGCGGGATTTTGCCGGTGTTTACCAAACCAACTCCGTAGATATTTAGGCTACTTCTGACTTCGTTGTAAACTTCCAGTGCGTCGTCAAAGTACTCAGGGTCCACAATAATATTGAACTTGTTTCTGCCGATATAACCTTCGGCTACATTTCGCCAAGTTTCGTCGTTAACTTCAATTAAATCGCAAAGCGGACGGAAGTTAAACTCGCGGTGATATTTTTTGCTAAGTTGTTCGTTGATTTTTTCAACTAAAACAGAGGTTTGCGGCGGATACATCTTGATATTGCGCTCAAGATTGTAGTGCTCTTCTTTAAGTAAAGCGATTTCCTTGCGGAAACTTTCAGACTGTTCGTTTAGCTTGTAAATGCGAGCGTTGGCACCTTCTATTAAAAGTTCTTTAAACTCAGCGATAGCCTCTAAGTTTTCTTTGACTTTCTGGATGTCTTTAAACTGAGTTTGATCGTGCATTTTAACGAAATTCTTTAAAATTTCGTTAGTTTTAATGCGTTTTGTCAACTCCTGGGCTGTTGCCAGTTCTTGAATAAGTGAGTTTTTTAAGTCATTGGCTTTAATTTTTTCAGCTTCAATTTGGGTGTTGGTGCGTTGGATTTCGCGAGAAATCCCGTCAAGAGTTTGCGCAAGTGAGTTAGACCCGCGTGCTCGGTCTAAGTTCTTAATAATTTCTTCTTTCGCAAGAATTTGGGTCTTAATTTCGGTAATTTGGTCCAAAATTTCGGAAAGTTGTGCAGTATTTTGTTGTTTTTCTAAACTGCATTGCTTAATAATTGCTTCTTTGGAGTTAAGTTCTGTGATTTTTTTAGTAATGTCGTTTGCGCTCATTTCGTCTTTTTCTGCTTTAATTTCGGCAGACGAAACACGAATTTTTTCCAAGGCTTCAATTTTTTCGCGGTCTTTTTTAATTTCGGCTTCAATTTTTTTAAGTTCAGCGACGTTGTTTTTAAGTGAAGAAATATTGACCTGAGTGTTGTCAAGCAAGAACTCAAAAATAAAACTTTGCAGATCAATTGGCTTGAATGCCAAGGCTTTGGGAAGCAATTTACTATATTTCAGGCCATCAATTCCTAAAAACACAGAAAGCGCTTCTTTGTATTGTTTGTTAGTGTCAAAAGCCTCAAATTTAATTTGGGCTTTGTCAGTGTAGTCGCGCATTGACTTAAAGTTGCGAGGACGTTTGTTTTCAATAAACATCTCTTCGTCAATTCGGGAGTTTTTGATGCGATAAAAACGTTCTTTAAGAGAAGATGATTGCGGTAAGTCAATAACTACCCCGATAATTGAGTATTTTTCGTCTCTGGTGTCAAAAAACTCAAGAGCAATATGGGTAATTACGTCGCCTGGGCGAATATACTGCTTGTTTTCACCACCCAGTTTACCGCGAATATAGCCCTCTAGCGTACGTTTAGCCTCAGGGGTTGCCGCGATATTAAAGTGTGCGTTTTGACGGCCTCCCACCAAAACATACTGCATAGCGTCTAACAGTGTTGATTTACCTGAGCCATTTTCTCCACTTAAAAGGATGTTGTCCTTAATGTCTAGAGTGACATTTTGGAAAGTATGCCAGTTAATAATTTTAATTTTAGTTAACTTCTTCATTTGCTACACCTGTGTGTTCTTCAAGGGCTAGGGTCAAGGCTTTAAGTTCTTGGATGTTAATCACGTATAAAATGCTTTTGTAAATGCGAATTGTTGAACTGTCTGGAAGATCTGGGTCCTTAAAATCAATTAAGTTATAAGATTTAAAGGTTTGAAGAACAGGTCTAAGTTCTTTTTTTGAAATTCTTTTGTCTAAAAACCCAATTCTGGCAAGTTCATCGTGAACTTGTTTTAACTCAATTTCAATGTCTTGAGAAATTGTGGCAGTCTCCAGGGCTCTTTGGAAAAGAATGCGCAGAACTAAAAGTACAACTGTGTCGTTTTTCTTTAATCTTAAGCGGTTATAGCCAGAAGTATTTACAATAAATAAAGTTTCTGATTCTCTTTTGATTTCCAGAGAAAAGTCAAGCAAAGCAAGTAGTGCAGAAATTACTTCTTTGTTTTCCAAAATAAACAAATAGTCGTTTTTGTCGGTAACTTTTTGGCAAGTTATGAAGTTTACCTGCAGCAGTTTATTGACAACTCTCGTGATTTCGTTGCGTTCGCCTTCTTTAAGTTTTTCGTATTCTTGCAAAAATTCTTTTGCTTTTGTTAGTTTTTCTGCCATTTTTTACCTCTTTTTAAAGATTTTAAAGTCTTTGAAGCGAATTCCGTTAATGTCTACTTTCTCTTCGTTTAACTCAACTCTAAAGTGAACTTGACTGGAGTTGGAATACAGAAAAATTAAAATTAGTTTAATGTATTCAACTTCTGTTGACAAAGGTAGAGTTTTTGCCTGCATTTCCGGGCGACCTGCTAAATGCAGAGCGACGTATTTGTCAATTTCAAGCATACTAAAGTCAGTTTGCTTAAACATAGAGGCCTGAACTTCGGCGTACTTTTCAAACGGAAACTCAGCGTCTAGTTCCATTTCAGCGGCTTTAGCCTCCATTCTTAAGACTCTTTCTTTATATAGAGACTCGTGGTCTAAATTTCGGGCTTGAATTAAGTTAAAGATTTTAGTCGTGTCAATTTCACGATT
>CAUSQP010000063.1:0-3960 GCA_963534175.1 uncultured Acholeplasmataceae bacterium | reverse complement strand
TTCAAAACAACACCTAAACCTAAACCAGAGCCAAAACCAATAGAACCAGACTTTACTCAATTATCTGTTCCAAAAGGACAGTTGACTGAGAATTTCGCACTTAAAAGCAAAATTGGAAACTTTGACGTAACTTACGAAATTACTAAAGGTCAAACTGCGGCAACAATTAAAGATGGCTACACTATTGAAGTTGCACAACAAGACGAAGACGTTGAAGTTACTTTAAAAGCAACTGCCGGTAAAGTAAGTAAAGAATTTACTTTCACAGTTCCAAAAAAAGGTACTCAACCACAGCCGCAACCTCAACCTGAACCACAGCCAACTCCGGATGATGCTGAAAAACTACTTAAAAAAATAAAATTAGATAAAAAAGTAGATAAAGATTTTGACCTACCTACTGAAGTTGAAGGGAAAGCTGTAACTTGGACTTCTTCTCACCCAGACATCTTAAAAGTTGAATCGGGCAAGGCTAAATACACAGCACCTGCTACAACAACCGAAGTTACTTTGACTGCAAAAATTGAAGATAAAATTCGTGAATTTAAACTAACTGTGCTTGGCAGTAAAGCAAAAATTACTTTTGCTAACTCAAAAGGTACTGTACAAGAAGACATCGCTGCCCTTGAAGTTGAAAGAGGTTCAAAAGTTGAACTTTCTCAACTACCAAAAGAAGATAAATATGACAGCGCTGAACGTGGTGAGTTTTTATACTGGCAAATTAAAAAAGGCAACAAATATGAACCTGTTACAGAAGCTGACTTGGCAAATGTTACCCAAGATTTGAAATTATATGCAAAAACTGCAGGTAAAGGCAACCACAGAGTAGTATTTAAAGGCAGAAGTGGTGAAGAAATTTACCGTGGTGTAGCAAAAGACGGCAAGCCCGTTAACATCGCTAATTTTGATTTCAATGCTGCATTACAATTAAAAGAAAACGAAACCTTAAAATGGTTGCCAGAAGACCAATTCAACTCTCTTACTAAAGCCACTGTATTTACCCCTGAAATCACTGTTCAAACTAAAAAAATTAATTTAACTTTCTACGATAAAGACAACACCACTGAACTTAGAAAACTAGAAGCCTTCCCTGGCAAGTTTGAATCATCTCAATATGAAGATTTATTTAAAGAAAAAAATGTTCAGTATGACTTTAGAGGTTGGTTAAATAAACTAACTAACGAACCTGTAAACAACATTAATGAGTTAAAAGAAGACACTGAGCTGGTGCCAAACATTGTTGAGTACACTGTTTTGGATGTTACTTTTAAAAATGAAGACAGTACAGACTTATCTAAACTTCAAGTTAGAAAGAACTTCAACAGCACTGACAAAGAATTAAAACAATGGAACGCGCACTTCACAGCAAGAGATTCAAGAATTCCAAAAGTTCCTGCAAAAGAATTACATACCGCAAAATGGTCACAAACCTTCCCACACGACTTTACTGAAACCACAGTAATTACACCTGTCTACACAGAACACAAAAAAATTACTTATCGTTTCTTTATTGGTGCGACTGAACACAAAGTAGAAGGACATGTTGGACAACCAGTAACCCCACCTGCAATTCCTGACAAAGCTGGATACGAACAACAATGGGTATTTAAAGACACAGGAAAAGCACTTGGTGAAAACGCTAAGTTTGTAAAAACTCATGATGGCAAAATCTTTGAAGTAAAAGAAACTTTAATTAAATACACCTTGACTTACAAGTCAGGCGACTCAACTATTCAAACAAAAGAGTTTGACGTAACTACCGATGAGTTCGATTTAATGGCATTCCCAAATACTCCTGGCAAAATTTTTGAAGGCTGGTTTAAAGAAGCAGAGCTTCAAACCCAAATTACTAAAATCACTAAAGGAACTGTTGGCGACATCACAGTATACGCTAAACTAAAAGACTTCAGACCTACTGTTAAATTTACTTTCACAGACGGTAGACAAGAAGAAACCAAACAATACGCGTATGGTGAAAAAATTCAATACCCTGCTTTAAGTACCGCTCAAGGTTATGACTTTAAATGGTCAGAAATGCCTGAAAACGCAGAAAAAGACATAGCTATCTCAGAAATTAAAACTGTACACACATACTCTATTACTTACCAGGGTCTAGAAGGCGCTCAAAACTCCCCTGACAACTTATCAACTTATACAGTTGAAAACAAAGTAGAGTTCAAAAAACCAACTAAGCCAGGACATAGATTTGTTAAATGGGTAGACACTGAAACTAACGAAGAAATTAATTCTACCGATGGTAAGTTCAAAGACTTAACCGTGAAGGCTGTATTTGAAGAATCTAACTTTACGGCTAAACTAGAAGTTGTAAATCAAAACACACTAACCTTAACTTTCACAGAAGACGCAGAACTAGAGGCTGCTATTGCTGACCCTAAATCAGTGATTGAAGGTCTAGATATTGCAGGTGCTTTTGATTTAAGTAAGATTAAAATCACTTACGCTGCAAAAGTAATGACAATTACCTTTGAAGAGGGATTTGTCAAAGCAGATTATGTGAAAAAACTTTCATTCATAGAAGGCGATGGCTCTGGAGTAATCTACTCAAGATTCATGATTAAAGCCGCGAACATTAAAAATGCGGCGATGATGACCTTACCTGAAGTTCCTGCATTCTACTTAAAATCTTCAGTTCTGGAAGGAACAACACCTAAATGGGATAACACTCCTGTTAACACTGTACTTTCTCAAGAACAAAAAGACGCAGAACCTCAAGCAAATCCGCTTAAACATGAACTTACCTTAAATTACCAAACTAAAGCACACGGCGCGCAAAGCGAGAAAAAAGAGTTTATCCACAACAGTAAAATCACCGATGAACCACTTACTCCAAAAGACATGCCTGGCTACAAATTCTTAGGCTGGTATAAAGAGTCTATATTTAATACCAAAGTAGAGGCTAAAGACTTAACTGACACTAAACGAAACATTGAACTACACGCTAAATTTGAACTAATAACTTTCAAAATTGAGTATTCAATAGACCCTAGAATTGGCCAAGTTGCGAACACAAACCCATCTACTTACACTGTAGAAAGCGAAGAAATTACTTTTGCTGCACTTGAAAACGGCAAAGGCTATACCTTTAAAGGTTGGGATGTTGCTAAACTTGAAAAAGGAAATGTTGGCGATAAAGTAATTACTGCCAACATTGAAATTACTCAATACAAGGCTTACTTAGACGGCGCTTCAATGTCAAGATTTTCATACGAAGCCGCTAAAGATGCGTTAAAAGACTTAAATGTGAAAGAAGAAAACGGCGAACACTTTGTTAACTTCAACTACTTTGATGGACTTGAGTTAAAAGCAGTAAGTGATATTAGAGAAGGATATCAATTTGAAAACTGGAGTTTAACTAAACGAGAAACCGCAGACCCTTACACTAAGATTGAAAACAACAAAATCGGCTCAAAAGAAATTGACTACGACATTAACTTAACTGTTAATCAAAGAGAAAATTACTTATCTTTTGAAGATTTGCATATTAAAGCAGGTTCTTTCCTTGCTAAAGTTACCCAAATTTCTGATGTTAAAGAAATAGAAGGCAAAAACAGTGAAAAAGGTGAGTTTGTTTACCTAGCGCTTGCCGATAAAACTGGCTCTAAATATTTAGTTGTCCTAGTTAGAAAAGACTTTGATGCCAAAGTTGGCGATATCGTGATCTTAGACTTTCAAAAAGGTATTTTTCAATCAGGTTACCAGCACATTGAAATTCACGGATTTGAAGAAGAATCTTATACATACTATGAAGAGTCTGACATTCGTAAATACTCAGGTAGCAAAACAATTCAACCGGCTCCGGCTACTTTAGTTCCAAATACTGAAACTCTTTGGAATAGCACAGAATCGGGTAATCTTGTTTCAATTAACAAACAAGTTATTAAAAAAACTTCAGATAAATTATTCTACATTCAATTTAACAACAGACAACGCCTTGAATTAGTT
>CAUSQP010000062.1:0-3965 GCA_963534175.1 uncultured Acholeplasmataceae bacterium | reverse complement strand
TTTGTCAACAGGTGAAAAAGTAACTCTTACTGGTTTCGGTACTTTTGAAGTTAGAGACCGTGCAGAGAGACACGCTAAGAACCCACGTACTGGTGAAGACATTATTGTACCTGGACAAAAGTCTGCGGCATTTAAAGCAGGCAAATTTATGTCTGACGCCGTTAAAGGCAAGAATAAATAAGTCCTGCCTCCTTAGTTATACCTCCTCTTAAAAGGGTTCTTTTTAAAAGAGCCTTTTTTTGATTATTTATGCTGTTAGGTATTTAAAATGATTAAAACTAAAAACCCGTTTAAACTATTTTTCTATTATTTAAAAGACCGTGAGTTTAACAAAAAAGCAGCACTGATAATGTTGCCGTCAATTTTTCAGCAAATTATTTTTTCGATTTCCGGCTACATTGACACCATTATGGTAAACAGATATTCACCCGACTCTTTTGTCGGAGTTACTGCTGCCAATAAACTCATTTTTATCATGCTTTATTTTGCAGTCGGAATAGCGGTTAGTTTATCGATTTTTGTTTCTCAGTATTTTGGCGCTAACAACAAAGAAAAACTAAAAGGCTGTGTTCAGTTTGGAGCAATAATTACAGCAATTGGCTCAGTTTTAGTTTTTATGTTGCTTTATTTTTTAAATCCAGTATTAATTAAGACTCTACTGCCAGGTTCTGGCAATAATGCTGCACTAAAAGAAGGTCTAGCTTATTCTTTTGTAATTTCTTTTTCCGCGATATTTATCGTAAGCAATTTAATGACTTCAATCTTCTTAAAGTCAATTGACAGACACAAGTCGTCAATTATTGCTGGTTTAGTGTCTATTTTGGTTAATATTGTTTTAAACCAAGTTTTGATATTTGGAGTTGGCTCAATTCCAGCACTTGGGGCAAAAGGCAGCGCGATCGCTACATTAGTTTCTAGATTTTTTGAGTTTGTGACCTTGTTAACATTAGCAATTGTTTTTTCTAAAGGCAAACTCTTTAAAAACATTTTTAGCCGCATTTATTTCACCAAACACTTAGTCAAAACTTACTTTAAAAAAGGTATCGGTATAATAACCGCAGAAGTTTCTTGGGCAATTTGTATGGTTGCTATTTTCTTTTTAATCACGCAAGGTAATCCTGTTTGGATTAAAGAAATGGGTTATGCCCAATCAATCGTTGATTTGTTTTTCATTTTCTTTTCAGGAATGGCATCAGCATCCGCTTTGTTAATTGGGGCAGAACTTGGCAGGAACAACTTATACAAAGCCAAAGAAGCCGCAAAGAAACTAATCGCAATTACCTTGTTTTTAGCATTTTTTGTAGTGATAGCCTTAGTTTTAATAGCACCACTTTTTCTCTTAATTTTAACTAGTCCAAAAGAAGTTCATTATTTAAACTCATATTACTTAATTTTAATTTTTGCCTTTGTTTTTCCGTTCTATGGTGTGAATGCAACTTGTTATTTTATCTTAAGAGCGGGTGGTGAGGCTCTTGATTCTTTCTTGCTTGATCAACTTCCTACTTTTATTATTACTTTCCCTTCTTTGATTTTAATTTACTTTCTAAACTCGTCTATTTTTGGTCTTGGTTTAATTGCGATTTTAGCAATCTCAAAAATTGGTGAAATCGCCAAATTAGGCCTTTCTTACATATATGTCAAAAAAGGTAAATGGATTAAAAATTTAGTTGATGAAGATATTATATGAGGTGTGTGTTATGAAACTTGAAACAAATAGATTAATTCTCAGACCATGGAAAGAAAGTGACGCTGAGAACTTATTTAAATATGCAAGTCATCCAGATGTGGGACCAATTGCGGGATGGCCTGTTCATAAAAGTGTAAAAAATAGCCATGAAATAATTAAAAATATCTTATCTGCACCTGAAACTTTTGCCGTAGTTTTAAAAGAATCTGGTAAACCTGTTGGTAGCATTGGACTTAAGTTTGGCAAAGCAAGCAAATTTGTGAATTCAGATACAGAAGCAGAATTAGGCTACTGGATCGGAGTTCCGTATTGGGGACAAGGATTGATACCAGAGGCTGTTAAAAAAATCTTGCAATATGGCTTTGAAGTGCTAAATCTTGAAAAAATTTGGTGTGCTTCTTTTGAAGGAAATACAAAATCAAAACGCGTTCAGGAAAAATGTGGGTTTAAATACCATCACACTGCCTATAATATACACTGCGTTGTTAATGGAATTACCAGAACAGAACATGTAACATGTCTTACTAAAGAAGAATGGCAAACAGCGAGACAAATTTCGGCTTAAAGGGTTAAATAAAACTAAAATAAAAGCGATAGAAAGTAAAATAATCTATCGCTTTTATTTTAGTTAATTATCGGTAAAATCGCCAAACTAGCCATTTCTTACGTGTATGTTAAAAAAGAAAAATGGGTGAAAAATATAGTGACGAAACATAATTCATATTTACTTCCACTTCCACTTCCTTGGCCATTCAGCCATGGGATAATAAAGTTCTGGGAATTCTTCTTCTGGACAACACATTCTTAATACATCACAAAATTGAAGGAAAAAATTAGGGTTAGTTGCTTCAATTTTTTTTCTAGCTTCTTTTTTAAATTCTTTAGACTCTTTTTCCATTTTGCGATAACGTGAATTTAATTTATGATAATAAATAGTTGGAAGAAAAAAAATAAATAACTTAGAAATTGTGTACCACAACATAAATCGTACACTAATTCCGTATTTTATAAAAAATATAAAAATAATATTAACTATCACGTCGCAAGACATGCTAAAAATAAAATAATAAACATGGAATTTAAACTTAGGTTTCCACTCGTTGTTTTCCTTAAAAAATAGATTTTCCTTAATTAGTCTATTGACGAATATTGTAAGCGAAGAAAATCTTGATAAATGCCCTGAATATAGAGTGCAAAAGTTAAGATATGCAGTGTAACCACAAGATAATATCAATAAACCCGTTTCATCTAAGAATAGTATATTCATTATGAAAGATGTCCTTTTAAAAATTCAGCCAAATAATTACAAAATTGGTCGATAGCTGTCACTCCCGCTACATTCCTTGCAATAGCACCGGGTAATGCTTTTGAAGTTGCTTTTAATAAGGATTTTCCGTAAAGATTCATCACACCTTGCAAACCTTTGGCACTGATTTTGCCAGCCACAGCTTTTTCCTTTGATTTCATAATTATATTATAAAATTTACTTACATTAGCATTTTTCAAAATTAGCGTTTCTACTTTTGGAACTATCAAGTTACTTATATAGGTAGACACACCTGCAGCAAAAGCACCAATTGCACCTGCTACTAATGCTTTTTTATAATTAACACTGGAAAAATCTCCGCCGTTATCAATTAATTCATCGCCAACACTCCCAACAAAACTAGCCAGACCACCTATAACAGCAGAACCAACAACTCCTGCACCAGAAAATGCAGTTGCTCCAGTGATTGCACCTAACGCACCCGCTAGTAGTGCTTTTTTCCAGTTTATTGTTTCGTTTTCTTTGCGCTGTTTATAACAACTGTATCCAGCACCAATTGCAGCACCAATTATAGCGCCCAAAATTAGTGTAGTTAAGAAAAAATTGCCATCTTTGTCAATATAATTAACTGGATTATTTTTACAGTAACAAAATAGGTTATTTACAGAAGAATATTCATTGTCAATAAATAAAGGATTGTCAATGTTTAGCCATCTACACCACTCAGGTACATAGTATCTAGTAGTACAGTAATACATTTGGCTTTCTTTGTCAAAATAGTATCCTTTGTATCTAAATGGATTGATTTCAGCAAGAGAGTTTCCAGAATGATCAAAATAAACATAAGTTTGGCCATAAGGATTGCTTTCGTATCCTACTATTCTCTCGCCCTTTTCGTCAACTATACCTAAAATATTTTGCAGAGAATCTTTTAGATAAAAATAGTTTTTAGTTTTATCTAAAATAAAACCATAAAGCAAATTATCTTCATCATACAAAAAGTCTAATCTG
>CAUSQP010000061.1:0-4005 GCA_963534175.1 uncultured Acholeplasmataceae bacterium | reverse complement strand
CTCAATACGAAATTAATGCGGGTAAAATCACTTTTAAAGACCCTGCTTTAAAAAATAGCAAAATCACCATAGAAGCCACAATCTACGGAGTTTCTGCGCTTAGTGGTAAAGTTACTAAAACTAATCTTTATACAGACCGCGAAGGAATTACTTTAAAAGATGGACATAACGCCTACACCGACCTAGAACTAAGAATGTATGTACGTGGGGCCAGAAAATACGCAAATATTTTTGTACAACGCAACATTAAAGTAGAAGACCAACCAGGACAATTTGAAAAAATCCCACCGAAACCGAACTTTGCAGCCCCAGAAGGTGACCTGTTGCTTGAAAAAAACCGCAAGGGTTCACAACAACCAGACCCTGCGATTGACCAAAACGGAGATCCGATTGAAAGCAAAATTTTTGAAGTAGGTTCAGTTTACTGGCGCTACGCCCACTACAAAAAAGGCGCACAAAACTACCTTTCTTTAAACTTAAACGGCAACTACTTTCAAATTGATGCAACTGGAATTGCTAGATACTACACAATAGATTTTGCTGAGTTTGGCTTTCCTGACCACACTTATGGTATTTTTTCATTCTACACCACAGCCGCAGTTACCAATACTGTTCGCAACTTAGAAGTTGCCGGCAACGCGGGTGTTAGTGGACCAGTTCTGCATCTAAACAGCAGTTCTTCCGATAAAACGGTACCGGCTTATTTTGGCGGAATTCACGGGCTGGTAGCATACAAATCCAAAGTCACTTTAGTTAACTCAGTTGTACGTAACCACGGATACGGAATTCGTCAACTAGAAGGAGTGGCATCTAGTTTCTTTAACACCAAAATTTACAATAACTTTCTAGACGCAGTTCATTATATGAACGACAGCGGACACTTTGAAACTGACAGCACACCTGAGTCTGAAATGAACGAAGTTAAAGCGCTTTCTGAAGTTAATCAAAGACTTGAATTATTTAAATCATTTGTCTACATGCAAGACAGTTATATTGGCACCAATGGTGCACCTGGCTTCTTACTTCAAGACATGCGCAGAACTACTAAACTTGACTACAGTGACAATGAGTTTGAAAAAAGAGAACTTACTTTATTTAATCAAAAAGAAGCAATAGAGCCGAGAAAACCAGAACAAAGTTTTCCTGAGTTTGAAGGCAAAGATTGGATTAAGAAAACTTTTTATTACAACTCAGATACAAAAGTTTATTTGAAAAACACTGAATTAGACGCACTAGTACCGCTTAACAACGACTTTTTCAAGATTTTCCAAATCTCTCACTTAAAAACTTTTATTCAAAATATTTTTAATGACTTGCAAGCAAATTCAAACCAAGCACAAGGCGTTAACTTTGAGTTTTTAGTTGAAAAAGATGGTGCTAAGTTCTTAAAGGCTCCGTTCTTACTTACAACTGGTCGCCTAGATTTTCCAGAAGCAATTCCAGAACCAGGAAAACCTCTTCCTAGAACTTACCATCGTTGCCACCGTCGTGAAAACTTTGATATCACTATTGACTTTGAGTACCGCGAAAAAAACCTGCTTGGAGTATACGGAGACACACAAAATAAACTTATCAACACACTAAGACCACGCGCTAAATGTCCAGATTTAACACCAGGTAAAGAAGACTGCAGTTACTACTATAAATCAAAAGCAGTTTCTGAGTTTTTCTCAGGCCGTTTCTTAATGCCTTCTTCAATTGACAACAAAGAAGATCCAATTAGAGATATTGAAGAAATTATTAAACAACCGGGTAACAAAGACAATATCCAAAAAGTCTATAAACGCTTAGTTTACGACGCTGTGGTGTCTGTTGCTAAAAGACAAAACTACGATACTTTTATTAACATCAGTTTACCGGTTAAAGGTCTAAACCCACGCGCTCCACAACAAGAACTTGGTGCTTCCTTGATTTTTGGTTTTAATTTAAAATAAAACTTAAAAAAAGTTGTCTGTTTGATTAACAGACAACTTTTTTATTTGCGGGTCAAAACTACCAAAGTCTCGCATTCTGCGGTTTGTGGGAAGTTTTTAAAGGGTTGAATTTTTCTAATTTCAAAGTTAGTAAGTAGTTTAAGGTCACGAATTAATGATGGTAAGTAGCAGGAAAGATAGATAATTTTTTTAAGACCAGAGTTGTTAATTTCTTGAATTGCTTTTGTGTCAACCCCTGCTTTAGGTGGGTCTAAAACAATAGCGTCAGCAAGGTTTTTAACTTTGTGAAACTGCTTTGTAAAGTCACCTTCAAGGATTTCTAAGTTAGTGATCTGATTTAAATCTAAACACTCTTTTGCGCATAGGTTGGCATCTTTATTGATTTCAATAGAATAGACTTTTTTAGCATTTTTTGAGATAAATTGCCCTATTGTGGAAATTCCAGAAAATGCGTCAATAACGCTATTTTCTAAAGTTATTTCGTTTAAAATTTCCGAATACATTTGCTCAACCATAGCGGAGTTAGTCTGGAAAAAAGCCAAACCGTTTATTAAATATTTAATCCCTTTAATTTCATGTACAAGGTATTTATTTCCTTTAAGTACCTTAACTTCATTTGCAAATATATAGTGCACAGAAATTGTTTTTGCTTTAAGTGATTTCAATTCTAATAATCTACTAACAGTGTTAGACAGATTGCTGTTTAAAAGAAAAGTAACTTGTAAATCATTTGCTTTGTTTATGCGAAAAATAACTTTTGATACATCTAGTAAAGTAATTTTGTTTTCTTTTAGTTCATTGTTTAAAGCAAAAATTAAATTATTTATTATATCTGGATAAAGTATGTTTTTATCTTGCAAACAAAAATTATTACTTCTCTCTTGAAAAAAACCAAGGCGTGTGTATTTGAGTTCATGGTTGGCAATTAAGACTGCTTTGTTTCTGTAGCCTACAGAAATTTGTGAGTATATGCATTTTTGAATTTTGGGGAAATTCAAGCCACTTCTTTCAAATGAGTTTTTAGTAATTTCTTCTTGAAAACAAATTTGTTCAGTGTAAGAAAGATGTGCAAGATTACAAGTTCCGTTGTAAGTTAGGGAAACTCTTTCTTTAGATGTTTTAACTAATGTGTTAGTTTTGTTGTCTATTATTGCTTCAAAGAATTTATTTTCATCAATAATTTTTTTAAGTACACATTCTTCGCCAAACGCAAGGTTTTTAACAAAACCTACTTTGTTATCTAACTTAACAATTCCACGGCCATCTTTATCGTAGCCGATACAAGTTAATTTATACACTTTTAACCTCACTAAGTTCGTAGGCAATCAACCCATATTTTTCAATGTCTAAGTCAGCGTAATATTTACTTAGTTCATTTAGTGTGTCTTCTTTGTTTTTAAAACAATACACAAAGTCAGTTTCAAAATGTTTTGACAAGACTTCTTCCCAAGACCCGAAAAAAGAAACTGAAGCAACTTTAGCCGCAACAATACGACTTGAACTTTTTAAATAAATCAAATTACCTGGCTTTATTTTTTTTCTTTCTTCGGTTTTTAGTCTAAACTCATAGGTTTTTTGGCCATGCAAAACAGCATTTAGATATGTTTCTTTTATGTTAAACACAAATGCATCTTTTTTAATTAAGGTCAGAAAATTAAGTTCACTGTTTTTTAACTCACGGATATTTAGAAAATCAGCAAAATTAAAATCAAGATAAACATCTCCAACATGTGATTTGTTAATTTTAGTTAGATAAACAACATCTGAATACTTTAAAGTAGATTCAAAAACTTCTTTTCCCCCGATTATCCAAAGGTCTTTTTTTCTGTTTTTGATAAATTCATTTAAATCATAAACCGGGTTGACTAAGTTATCGTTAATTTGTTTTTTTGAAACAACATAAACCTCTTTAAAGTAATTAAGGGTAAAATTGTATTCTTGAGTTAGCGAAACATAAGTTGTGTAGCCAACTAAAATTTCTTTTTCGTGTGTTTTTTCTTTAAAATAGTCAAGATCTTTTTTGTATTGCCATGGCAGTTTATTTTTGTTTCCAATTAAATTATTTTTATCT
>CAUSQP010000060.1:0-4024 GCA_963534175.1 uncultured Acholeplasmataceae bacterium | reverse complement strand
TAGGGTCAAGAGTTTTAATTGTTTTTTGAGTTTTGGGAATGTATTCAATTAAAAAAGATTTTTGTTTACTGTTTTTAAAAATATTTGTCAAAACAAAGTCATAGAAAATTGCAATTCTTTCAGTGCTGTTAACTAAAAAAGCAGAACCTTTTGCCTCTTCTTTGCTGAAAACTATATCCTTGCCAACAGAGTGAGTTTCGGGTTGACCGTTTTCGTTTAGTTTAAAGAAACACTCTGCTCTGTAGAGTTCTTCTTTGATGTGTCTGTATTTGCGGTCAAGTTCAAAATACGGCAAAATAGTTGGCCTTGGCGTTTCGCCTAAGGTATTTTTTGGAAAGAAAACCCTTAAGTAGTTTGAGTAGTCAATTAAAACGTCGTAGGTAGTTTTAATTCCAAATAGATTTTTAACCGTGATTTCAAAAACAGGTTCACTTTGCTTTAAGTCCAAAAAGTCAACAGCAAGTTTTTTACCAGGCTTCACGTTAATTGAAACAACTTTGCCAAGTCGGTTGGTGGTAAACCAATTTTGCTTGATTTGAATAAAAGTAGTTTTGGTAGTGTCTACGGTTTCTGGAACTACAAATTTAACTCTACCGTTTACGTACTTTACGGCTTCATTTTTTGGAAAGCCGCTTTCTTTAGATAAATAAATAGTTGGACGCATTAAAAGTAGTACTATTATTACGATTAGCAGTGCGGTTAAAAATGCGGCAATTGATGAAAACAAAAATTTATGATTTAATTTGCTTTTTTTATTATCTATAAAGTTCATAATTTCCTTTCAAATTTATGCACATCAAAATAAATGTGTGCTTTTAATTTAACAAAATTTAAAAAAATTTAAATTATTTTTTTTTTTATAAATAAATAAAAAAAAAAAAAAAAAAAAAACGCCTTGTTAAGCCAAATAATAAATTAAAATGCCAAAAGTTTTAGCAAAAACTTTCAAATTTTGCATAACATCAAATACAAAAATGATAGTGAAAATCAGCAAAATATTATATTAAAACAACCCGGTTTAAGTAAGAAAAAAGGTGTGCAAAAATGCACACCTTTTCTAAAATTGTTTTTAATAAATGGTTTTCTTAAAAGATTAATTGCTTTCTTTTGCTAACACAACACCACGAACTACGTTAATTTGAGATACCATAACTTCAAAGTTTGCAGATAAATATTCAGGTAAATGTATTGGTGAAGGATCTTTTCTCATAGTTGGACGTAGCCAATAACTTAGTTCATCGTTTGATTGATAAATCGGAAGATAACTTAAATCGTTGTTCGCGAGACCATTTGGTTTAAATTGAGTTAAATCAGCACCTCTGTAAAATTTACTTGTGCCTGAGTATTGTCTAAAAACAGTTTTCGCGTAATCTGTCATTTGTTTTCTAAGCAGAGGTCTCAGTGCTGGGTTATTTATAGCAGGAGTTAAAGAAACTGGTTTATCAAAATATTCTGTCGGAACTGATAAGTTTTGAAGGTAGGAAATATATTCAATATTCTTGACTAAACCGATGACAATTGACGATTCGTAACTAGCATCATAATCACTCTTGTGTAGATTATAAGGGGCTGCGTCTATGATTTTTTTAGTAAAGTAGCCGGTATTGCCAGGAATTTTAATAAACTCAATCGGTTCATATTTAAAATATTTACCTCTAAACAACTCATATTGTTCGCCGTTTTTATCAAAAACTACATGTCTTTTATAAGAAAATGAGAGATTGTGTTTATTTCCATAATCAAAATACAGATCAGAAGTATATTCGCGTTGAGCAAAAATACTAGACTGAGAAAGAGTGACCTCGGTTTGTGGGTAATGGTTGGCTTTGCGTTCATTTAGAACTTTAATAGTAACTAAAGAATTTTCTTTAACTTCATGGCCTTCAACTTCTTGCTTTGTTTTGCCTGTGCTGTTTAAAGTAAACTGCAAAACGTCGTTTTGTTTGAAGCCAGAATTACTGATTTCGCCAACTGCCTGTCCATATCTGCGAGTTCTTTCCATAATAGTTACATCTGAGTTTAGGACATTGAAAGTTACTTTGAATTTCTTTCTGGTAACTTTGATTAAAACTAAGTTTTGAACTTGGCTTTCAGAGACTACTAAACTATTTTTATTGGCTTCCCATTTTTCGTAGATATTGGTATCCGGATTTTCAAATGTGGTGTTGTGAACTGATCCGACTTTTGCATAGTAAGTCTTAGTTTGAGTAGTAAAAGTACCGTCTGCGTTTTCAAGTTGGATGTTGTAAGTAATCGCTTTTTTATTTTCTTTAAAAATAGCGGTTACAACTACGTCGTTTGCCGGCATAATAAATGAATTTACTAAGTTGTTTTCACTTCCATCTAAAGAAATTCCAATAAACTTATAGCCAGTATTAGCAGAAAAATGATATAGAGATGAATTAACTTTTCTAGTAACTTTTTGATAATCTGGCGCCACTGGAATATTTCCAAAAGTTGGGTCATTAGCGGTGAAAGAAACTTGATACTGCATTAACTGATAATATTTTTTTAAAACTACAGTATTGTTTTCGTGTGTTAATTGAGCGTGCAATTTATTTCTTCCATCAACAGGATTTGCATCATATTTAGTTAAGTCAAGGTCTTGATATGGTTGCAAGTGAACTTGACTAAAAGCAGGGGCTGTGTAAGTTTTTGTAACTTCTAGGTAAGTATTATTAAGTGAACTGCTTTCTCCTTGCTTTTCTAAAAAGTAAGTAACTGAATAGTTAACTTTATTCAATTTTTCTTCAAAATAAGCGACTAAAGTGATATTTTTTTCAACACCTTGATTGAAGTTATAAGCAGAAACTTTTTTGTAAGTTCCGTTCATTTCTTCTTTCAACTGCCAGTGCACAAATGTATATGTGTAGCCTGGTTTAGATATAACAGGGTCGTGCGGTTGTGGTGCTTTGCCTTGATACGGCACTTGTAAATGTCTGCCAACTGGTTTATCAATCTGAAGGTCAGGACCGAACTGAGTGTCGTTATATTGAACTTCATAATAGACATCGTACAATTTACGTCTATATCTAAGAGTAAAGACAGTTGTACCAAGTCTATTAATTTTTTCGGTTTGCTGGTAAGCGCTGTCTACTCTAAAGTGTTCGTCAAACTCAGTTAAGCGGTTTGCGTGCGAAATTGTTTTGTTTGAATCAGCGAGAGCCTGGTGAACTCTTGCGTCTGTTCTTTCGGCGATATCTTGAACTCCTTCAAAGACGTGGTTAATTGTGTAGTTGACAAGTCTAGGGTTTTCAGTAAAGTAGGCAACTAAAGTGGTGTTGCGGGTAATTCGTTGGTTAGCGAAGTTAAACGCATTAATTTGGCTGTATGTGCCATTCATTGCGGTCTTTTCTTGCCATTGCACGAACGTATAGTTGTAGCCTTCTTTAGTTAAAGTAGGGTTTACAGCTGATTTTTGTACTTTGCCTTGGTATTTAACCGTTTGTGCAGCAGGTTGATCACCAACTTCAACTTCGCTAAAGTGGTTGCCGTTGTAATTAACCTCGTAAGTCACAGTAAACTCTCTTCGTTTATAGTTAAGTGTAAAGACTTGTTGGTTTTCACCGGTAATTTGTTTAGTCTCAAAAGGACCAACTACTGTAAAGCCTTCTTCGTAACCTGGTAATTTATAGTCTGCGTCAACAGTTTTAGTAGTACCAATTAAAGCATTGCCTGTTGTGGTTTTAACTTCTTGAGCAATATCGTCAACTCCTTCAAAGACGTGTCTGATAGTAAAGTTAACAGGGACTTGAATAGTTGAGAAATAAGCAGTTAAAGTAGTGTCTTTGACAATTCGTTCGCTGTTAAAATTAAATTTGCCAACGTTTAAATAAGTACCATTCATTTTTGCTTTATCTTGCCAGTGGAAAAATGAAAACATCAAACCAGGGGCTTGCAGCGTTGGGTCTTCTGCAGGTTCTGTTGCCTTACCTTGGTATTTAACTGTTTGGTTGTTTGGTTTATTTTGCTCAATAGCATTTTTAAAGTGGTTGCCGTTGTAGTTAACCTCGTAGTTTACGGT
>CAUSQP010000059.1:0-4095 GCA_963534175.1 uncultured Acholeplasmataceae bacterium | reverse complement strand
AGGTGACTTTTTTGTCAAAAATCAAGTTGGATATAAAAATTTATTTAAATTAGTTACATCTGCCTTGACCACACACTTTCACCAAAGACCGCGTGCTCTTTTTTCTGAATTTGAAAAATACAGAGAAGGTTTGTTAATTGGAGCCAACGGTGCTGGTGAACTTTGGTTTGACGCACTTAACTCAACGGATGATGTTCTTGACAACCATATATTGAAATACGACTATGTTTTAGTCTACCCGCCTAGTTGTTTTACACATCTTCAGGAAAATATTGCGGGTGGTATGCAGGCGATTAAGAATGCAATTTCAAGGCTTATTTGGCACTCTAAAAAACTAAATAAAAAAGTAGTTGCATCTAGCAACCCACATTACTTAAATAAAGAAGACCAAATTTATTATCAGTTTTTTATCAGAACTCCACTTGTTGGTGGTGGTAGACACGAACTTGCTCAATACGCAACAACTCCAGACTACTATTTTCAGTCTACCGATGAACTGCTTAAAGAGTTTGAGTTTTTAAACAATTCCGACTTAGTTAAAGAAATTGTTGTTACTAATTCTAACTATATCGCTAATTTAGTTGAAGAAATCCAAGCCTTTCCAAAAGGTCTTTACTCGTTTTCCGACGACTATTTTAAAGATTCAGGAATTCCTTCAATAGAACTTGAGTTTAAGCGTTTAATTGCCGCTAACTTAAAAGAAAAATACGGAGCAAAACCACACCGTTTTATTTTAGACAGAGTAAACAGAGAACAAGAGACAATTTTAAAGAATAATTTCGCATCTATTTACTACATGGCCTACCTTTTAGTTAAAAAGTCTAACGACGACGGATACGTAGTTGGTAGCCGTGGTTCGGTAGGTTCTTCCTTTGTTGCCACAATTTTAGAAATTACTGAAGTCAACCCGCTTCCTCCGCACTACTTTTGTCCAAAGGGATGTTTCCAAGTTTTTAAGTTTAACGATGACTTGAAAAAAGAGTATGAACAAGGTCAGTTTGACGAAATGTTTAAAGATGACTTAAACGAAGTAGATGATGGATACGATTTAAAAGAACGAGAGTGTCCGGTGTGCGGAAGTAAGTTAAACCGAGATGGACACGACATTCCTTTTGAGACTTTCCTTGGTTTTCAAGGCGATAAAACTCCGGATATTGACCTTAACTTTTCTGGTGAATATCAAGCCAAAGCCCATGAATACGTGCGCACTCTTTTAGGCCCTGAAAACGCATTCAGAGCAGGTACAGTTGCTGGAGTTGCCGAAAAAACAGCGTTTGGTTATGTCAAAGGCTACATTGAAGATAAGCAAATTAAAATCCGTAAACCAAAAATTGCCACCTTGGCTAAGAAAATTGTCGGCGTGAAGAGAACCACAGGTCAGCATCCAGGTGGTATTGTTGTTGTGCCAAAGCCTTACTCTATTTTTGATGTAACTCCAGTTCAATATCCTTCTGATGACACTACTGCTGCTTGGCGAACTACTCACTTTGACTACCATTCATTTGAAGAAAACTTACTTAAACTAGATATTTTGGGACACGATGACCCGACGATGATTAAGTATTTGTTTGACTATGTTAAAGCGCATCAAGATGAGTTTCCGTTTAAGGAAGTTGAAGATATTCCGATGGCTGACCCAGAAGTTTACAAAATGTTTGCCGGCAATGAAGTTTTAAAGGTTGACTATTCTAACGCTCCTTTTATGCCAGCAACCGCTTCTACCGCTTTGCCTGAGTTTGGAACATCTTTTGTCTCACAAATTTTGACAGAAACTAAACCTACTACTTTTGCTGAACTTGTTAAAATTTCTGGACTTTCGCACGGCGAAAATGTTTGGCTAAACAACGGAAAAGTTTTTAAAGACGGACACCCTGAATACGGGTTTATTCCTTTTAAAGAACTAATTGGTTGTCGTGACGACATTATGATAACTTTGATTTCTAAATACAATGTTGAGCCACTGCTTGCTTTTAACGCAATGGAGTTTATTCGTAAAGGAAAGAGTCGCGCTAATCCTGAGAAATGGCTTGAATACGCGAATAAGTTAAGAGTGTTCGGAGTGCCTGAATGGTATATTCACTCATGTGGACTGATTAAATATATGTTTCCGAAAGCCCACGCTACAGCTTACGTTATTATGGCAATTAGAATTGCTTGGTTTAAATTACACAAACCCCTACTTTTCTACTCTGCTTTCTTTTCAAAGCGTGCTGTGCAATTTGACTACACAGTAATGATTAATGGCAAAATCGCCATTGGCAACAAATTAAGAGAAATTGAGCAAGGGGGATTTGAAATCAAGGCCAAAGACCAAGAGTTGGCGGTTACCTTAAAAGTAGCCTATGAGTTTTGTGCCCGTGGCTTTAGTTTTTCGCCTTTAAATGTTAATGAGTCTAGTGCCAAAATTTTTAACATGAAAGGAAATACCTTGCAAATGCCGTTTTCAACAATTGACGGAACTGGTGATACCGCTGCTTTTGATTCGGTTAACGCACGAAAAGCGGGACTATATAAATCTAAAGAAGATTTCAAAACCCGTTCTGGTGTTAACAAAACAGTTTATAAAAAAATTCTGGACCTTGGCTGTTTAGATGACTTGCCAGATAAATAGGCAAATCATTGAATTTCTTTTAAAAATCTAGAAGACTTTAGTTTAGTTCCATCTAAACTGAAGTCAAAACTAACTAAATAAAGGTTTTGTTTTGCTCTTGTGATAGCAACGTACATTAGTCTCCGTTCCTCTTCTAAGTCAAGTAAATTTCCAGACTTAGTGTCTGGAAAAATGCCTTCATTTAAACCAACGATAAAAACCGTTTTAAACTCAAGTCCTTTAGATTCGTGAACTGTGTAGACTTTTGGTATATATTCAAAAAGTGAAAATCCGTTAGTTAGGCTGTTTTCTAGTAAAACTCGCTCTTGATTTCGTCTGACTAGTACACAAATTTCTTGAATATTTTCATTATTTTTTCTTGCTACCACCAAATAATTTCTAAGCATTTTGACAAAATCTAAAATAGTTGAAAATAAATAAATTTTAATATCTGCTGATAATTTAAGGTCTGAAAATAGAGTTTTTTCAGGCCTTTTTTGATTTTTTTCAATTAGTCTGTTTGCGCAATTTACAATGGCTTTAGCAGACCTGTAGTTTTGCGTAAGCATGAGAACCTTGGGTCTGTAGTGTTCTCTGTATTTTTCAATTAAATCGAAAGACGCACCTCTAAACTTATAAATGCCTTGGTCAATATCTCCGACTAAAATAGTTTTCGTATTTTTGCCAATCAAATGACTTAAAATTGTAAATTGAACTGAGTTAGTATCTTGGACTTCGTCTATTAAGATATAATCATAACTTAATTTAATCTCTAAATTTATTAGTTTATTTAAACAAAGTAATAGCATATCATCAAAGTCAATCAAGGAATTTTTATTTAAAAATTTTAGATATTTTTTTAAAAGTGAACTTTGTTTTTTCGCCCCTTTAGCCCTTTCAACAGAGATTTTTAAAATTTCTTGTTTTGTAAACTGACGTGGAGTTTCAAAAAGAACTTGTTTATTTGAGATATAAGGCTGTATTAACTTAAAACAAAAACCATGAAATGTAAAAACATCTGCAGTTTCATCTCTCAATCTATTTTTAAGTTCTTTCGCTGCTAAATTGGAAAATGTTAAACAAAGTATCTTTGAGTCAAGTTTGGTTAATTTAATTTTTTTTATTTTTTGTATCAAGGTGTAGGTTTTACCGCTGCCTGCGCCTGCTAAAACAAGGATGTGCTTTTCATTGCTTTCTATTATTTTTATTTGTTGTTCGTTCATTTAAAATATATTTACGTATACTAAGCAAAAATACTTAAAAACACTTATCAACAATTTTGCAATTTAATCGCGCTAAAAAAATGATAAAATATGCGTGTCTTTCAAGATTAACTTGTATTTTAATTTATAAGGAGTACTTAAAGTAAATAAAATTATGGCAATTTTAATTTCAATAACTACAATAATATTTTTAATAATTTTATGTTTTTTATCTGTTTTTATATTTTTTCGTATAAGAGAAACAAAATATAAAAATTTTATATATAAACAAATTATAGACTT
>CAUSQP010000058.1:0-4248 GCA_963534175.1 uncultured Acholeplasmataceae bacterium | reverse complement strand
AGGCTCTTTTCCAAAAATAGAAATAGAACCGTTGCTAGGTTTAACCAATCCAGTTAGCAGTCTAAAAGTTGTAGACTTACCAGAGCCATTGGCTCCAAGTAAACCCATGATTTCACCTGGTTTTAGAGAAAAACTAAGATCGGTTAAAACCAAGTTTTTCTTATCATACGAAAAAGAAACATTTTTAAATTCTATCATTTATTTCAGACCTTTAGTCTTAATTTCTTTTTTTAACATTTTAATAAAGTCAGAAGTTTGAACTTCAGTTTGGTCAGTTGTACCATACTTACGGTAAGTAACTGTTTTATTTTGAACTTCACTGTCACCAATTACCAGAGTGTAGTTAACTTTTTGGGTTTGAGAAAGTCTAATCTTGTAGCCAAGTTTTTCACATGAAGCATCAAGATTAACAATAAAACCTTGTTTTCGCAGTCTGGTAACTATTTGTTTTGCGTATTTTAAATGAAATGCGTTGTTGACAGGAATAACTCTGATTTGATCAGGTGAAAGCCAAAGCGGAAATGCACCTTTAGTTTCTTCAAGCAAATAAGCAATAAAACGTTCCATTGTTGAAACAACACCACGGTGAATTACCACTGGCGTCTTTTCTTTGCCGTCTTTGTCAATATAGGCAAGACCGAAGCGTTTGGCTAAAAGAAAATCAAGTTGAACAGTTGAAAGAGTCTCTTCATGACCAATTGCGGTTTTAATTTGTACATCTAATTTAGGTCCATAAAAAGCAGCCTCGCCCTTTGCTTCAAAGTAGGTTAGTTTAAGTGAGTCCATAGTTTCTTTTAAGTATTTTTCTGCCATATCCCACATTTTGTCATCTGGATAGTATTTTTCTTTATCTGCTTTATCACGGTAGGATAATCTAAACTTAAAGTCTTTAATGTTGAAGTCTTTATAGCAATCTAAAATCAGTTTGACAGTTTGACTAAACTCTTGTTTAATTTGTTTTGGAGTTACAAAAATATGGGCATCATTTAAAGTCATTTCGCGAACTCTCTCAAGTCCAGTTAGTGCACCTGACTTTTCGTATCTATGCATCATGCCGAGTTCTGCAATTCTTAAAGGAAGTTCTTGGTATGAACGCAATTTTTGTGAAAAAATCTGCATGTGATGTGGGCAGTTCATTGGACGAAGCACCATTTTTTCGCCACTTTTGAACTCAATTACTGGAAACATTGAGTCTTTGTAGTGTGTAAAGTGACCAGAAGTTTCGTAAAGTGAAACATTGGCCAAAATTGGAGTGTAAACGTGTTGATAGCCAAGCGCAAGTTCTTTGTCTGTAATGTAGCGTTCAACTGTACGACGAATTGTTGCACCTTTTGGTTGCATAAAAACTAGACCTTGACCGACTTCTTTAGAAATAAAGAAAATTTCTTGTTCTTTGCCGACTTTTCTATGATCTCGGTCTTTACGCTCTTGCAAGACTTTTAAGTAATTGTCAAGGTCGGCTTGTGAAAAGAAAGCACAGCCGTAAATTCTGGTCAGCGGTTTTTCTTTTGCAGAACCTTTAAAATAAGAACCGGAAACCGAAAGTAATTTAAAAAATTGAACATCTCCAGTTGACTTAACATGTCCTCCACGACAAAGATCTGTGAAATTGCCTTCTGTATACACAGTCAAACCTTCGCTTGCGTGTTTTTCAATTAAATCTAGTTTATATGGGTTATTTTGAAAAATTTCTTTGGCTTCGGCCACGGTAACTTCTTTTCTAAAGACAGGAAAATTTGACTTGCTAAGTTCTTGCATCTTTTTTTCAATCGCTGAGAAGTCTTGGTCAGAAATTACTGCACCTGCTAAATCCATGTCATAGTAAAAACCTTCTTCAATTGCAGGGCCTACCCAAAACTTGGTGTTAGGATAAAGTTCTTGAACTGCGTATGCTAAAAGATGGGCAGCCGAGTGGTTTAAAATTTTTAAAGCAAGTTCATCTTTTTTAGTTAAAATTAAAAAATCACCGCTTTCTAAAATTGGTTCGTTTGCTCCAATTAAACGGTCGTTTAATTTAGCACCAACTGTTGCTTTTTTTAAAGAAAGCGAAATGCTTTCGGCAACCTCTAAAACAGTTGTTCCTAATGCAAACTCTTTTTTATCGTGATTCGGAAAAGTTAATTCTATTTTCATTTTATACTCCTTTTGAGTTCAGGTTTGACAATCTCAATTATTTTGCCTTTAACAAGGATTTTTACTTTACTACAAATTTGTAAAGCAAGTTGAATGTCGCCAGTAGTTTCGGTTATTTTTTTTGCGTATTCTTTTAAATTAAAGTTTGAAGCGAAAATTGTCGTCATTTCTCTATTCATTCTGTATTCAAGTATAGGCACAAGTGTACTTTTGTAAAGCCAACCTGCTCCATTTTCTGTGCCAATGTCGTCTAGTATTAAAACTTTCGTGTTTTTAAATAAATTTAAATATCTACGGCTGTCTTGCTTTTGCGGGTCTGTGTAGTCAAAGAAGTCTTTTGGAAAAACGTGACAAACTTCAATTCCTTGTTTACGAAGAGCTGTGGCTAAGGCTCTAAGTAAAAAAGTTTTACCAGTGGCATTTTGGCCAGTTAGCATAAAACCAATAGAGTTTAAACCTTTTTTAAATTCAGAAATTACTCTTTCTACTTCTTTTTTTGCAATTTTATTCCCAGGTATATCGCTGTCAATGAAATCCTTAAGTTCAGCGTCAGGCTCTGCGAAAAATAAGTAAGTGGATTTGGCTGTTTGTTTTTCAATCGGCCTGATTTTTAAGGAATTGCTTTTGTCTCTGTAAAGTTCAGCAGGCTTGTCTGCTTTCAGATAATAATTTAAATAAAGCAAAACTGTGGCTCTATCTAAAGAATTTAAATCAATTTTAAGGTCTTTATACTGTTTAACTATTGCCTTTAGTTCATCTTGCATAATTAAATTTCCTCAATTAGTTTTTTAGCCCAATCAGGCGAAAAACTCTTATTATTGATAGTAGTTTTTTTGTTGTTTTTGTATGCTGTATTTGAATTAAATCTATCTGCTAATTTTCTAGAAAGTGCAACAGCGTCGTCAGTTGTTTTAACCTTATAGTCAACAACCCAAACGTTTAAGGCTTTCTCAAGATAAGCAGTAGCAGGCAAATAGCCAGCGTACTCTTTTTGTTGGTACTTGCATGAATGCAGAATCAGCATATTTAAAACGCCAATATTAACATTTTCTTTGTGTCTTTCTATAAAGTCAATAATTTGTGTTAAGTCTCTAGCATCAATTTTGGTTATCTTAGTTTTTTGTTTAATCGCTTCAATAAGCGATTTCACATCAATTGAATTCAACCAATTAGAAATCTCTGAAGCATTTTCTTCTTTAGTTTTTTCACTAAAACAGTAAGTTGAAATTGCTACTTTCAAAGCATTAATTGTAGGAACTTTTTTAGCCTTAATATTGGCAATAAAAATCTTAGCAAGTTCTTCTTCCTTTAATTCAAAGTTTAAAGCCAAAGAAATCAGTTTTGATTTATAAGTTTCATCTTCTAGTTCAGTGCCAAGAAAAGTAACTTTTGCTTTGCTTAAAAATTCAGTGAATTTTGCAAAATCAAACTCAGAAATAAACTCAGGTACTCGGGTTTTGTCAATTCCGCAACTAGCTGCAACTGCGTTTTTTTTCGGGTCAAAAGCCCCAAAAGTTTTAATTAAATTAGTTTCAGTAATGTTTGCATAATTTGCAGAAATAAAAGAATTCGTGTGGAACAATAGTTTAATTCGTTCGTAAGCTTCTTGGTTTGGAATATTTTTTTGTAGTAAAACATGTAAATTAGGGTTTGCCAAAAATACATTTGCAGTAAGCGGATTGTTTAAAACTAAAACTAAATTAACTTGGTTTTCAAAACTGTCAATCAAACCAATTGCCTCTAGCCTGCGTCTGACTTCAGTTAGTTCTTTAGGTGAAATATTTAGTAAATTTATAAAAAAATTGTGGTCATAATCTAAAGATTTGCCCACAGAAAAATTTACCAATTGCACGAAAGAAAGATAAAGTGAATATGCTTTCTTTCCAACAATTGGCATATATAAATAAGTTAAAACTTTAAGTTGTTCTGCTGTTAATTGTGTTTTTTTATAGACTACTATTTTAGTTGCCATAATTCATTTTAAGCACTGAAAATAAAGCAGAAATCTCGGCTTCTAAACTTAAATTCATATGATTATTATATACTACATAATCAGCAAAAAGCAATTTCTCATCGTTAATTATTTGGTGTTTCAAGATAGAAAAAAACTCTTTT
>CAUSQP010000057.1:0-4248 GCA_963534175.1 uncultured Acholeplasmataceae bacterium | reverse complement strand
TGTAAACTACCGCTTTCCTTTAAAGATAAGCGTTTGGCCAAAGAACTAATTGAATACGTTAAAAACTCAATTACCCCAGAAATCAGAGACCGCTATAACTTACGCGAAGCCGTGGGACTAGCCGCACCTCAAGTCAACGTACTTAAACAAATGTTTGCGGTTTACTTTTATGGCATAGACGAGACTTTTTATAATTTTGTGGCAGTCAATCCAGAAATTATTGAAAAAAGTGATGAGCTTATCTACTTACCAGAAGGAGAGGGCTGTCTTAGTGTCAACAGAGAAACCGATAACTTACTTACCCCTAGACACAAGCAAATTACCGCTAGATTTTTAAAAATAGTGGAAGGTGAAAAACCAATTTTGGTTACTCAAACTTTTTCAGACTATCCAGCAATTGTTTTTCAACATGAGTATGACCACCTGCAGGGCACACTTTTTGCCGATAAAATGTTTAAAGAACTAAAAGACGCTAAACCTGTTTTTGACCTTGATAAAATCAGAGCAGAGTACCAGGCGAAAGCAGAACTAGCAAAAGAAAATAAACCAAATAAATAGCATGGCAAGAATTTCTAAAACTAATTTCTTAAACTACATGCGCTGTCCACGCTATGCTATTTTAGAAAAACTGAGATACGAAAAAGGCGAAGCAGTCGTGGCTTTTGATCCAAACGCGACAATTGATGATTTTTTGAGTATTGAAACTGAAGGCAAAAAACAAGACATTTTGAATCATATGTATGAAATGGTCACCGAAGAAGGCGGAGACCCGGAAGAAATTTTTGTACCTGACTTAAAGGAAAATATCACGCTTGAACTTTATATGGAGGACTTTAACCAAATTGAGCAACTTGCCGGCAGGCGAGTTGAGCAGTTATTTGGTGGTGAAGTTAAATACGCTTTAGATAACCGCGAACAAAAGTTTTTTTTACTTGAACAAGGCGACCACACTTTCTATTCTTTTATAGATATTTACCAGGAAGACGAAGACACTATTCGCATTTTTGAAGTCAAAGCAACTACTACTAATAAGTTTTTAAATAAACTGACAACCAAAAAAGCAGGCCCTTGTTTTTTGTATAACGAAAAAACTAAAATTATTGACGAAGTGATTGAAGACGAAGTTAACTTAAAAAAAGTTACAACTCGTTTTGACAGCAATGGAATTGGCCGAATTTCTTACGATATTGCCTATCAGCGTTTTATTATTGAGCAAAACAAAGAAATCAAAAAACCTGTTTACTTTTATTTAGCGGTTTTAAACCACGAGTATATCTACGATGGTAAAATTAACGAAAACGGCACTCGAGTATACGACCCCGCGAAATGCATTTCAATAATTGACTACAACAGAATATCAAAAGTTTTGCAACCCCAAATTAAGGCAGCAATTCAAAAAATTGAGCAGACTATTGACCGAGCCGACGCAAGTAAAGTTGCTTTTGGCGTGCACTGCCAAAAAGGCAAAAACCTTGAGTGTCAATACTATTCGTGTATTTGCGCAAATGACTGGAAGATACCTGAAAAACACTCAATTTTTGAGTATATTGACAGGCATCACGGCTTTAAAAGTGACAAAGAAACGCTTTCAGTTGAAGAACTCATCAACCAAGGCGATGTTAATATGACAGACGTTGCAGATGAATATCTAAATCGTGAAAAAAACAAAACTCAAAAAAAATGTGTTCAAACAGGTGAAGAACACATTGATGAGTTCACCATTAAAAAGTATCTAGACCAAATAAAGTTTCCGATTTACCATCTGGACTTTGAGTCTACTAACTTTCCTCTACCTAGATACAAAGGAGAAAAACCCTATACCCAGTCTTTATTTCAGTTTTCTATTCACATTGAAAAGGAGTTTGGGGTTTGTGATTTAAAGCGCGACAATGTCTACTATTTAAATAAAGACACTAAAAATGACTACCGCCTTGAATTTACTAAACTAATGATAGACACAATTAAGTCAGATGGTGGCAGCGTTATGGTTTACAATAAAGCCTTTGAAAACTCAAGATTAAAAGATCTGATGGAACTTTTTAAAGAAGACACGGCCATTGTTTTGAAACTAAAAGAAATATACGACCGAATATACGACTTAATGTATGTCTTTAAAGGAAAAAGTGAAGACAAGCCAAAAGGTGGTCTTGCTTATTACCACAAAAATTTATACGGTTCTTACTCAATTAAAAAATTGTTGCCAGTTTTCACAGACCTTTCTTATAAAGACTTAGATGTGCAAAACGGGCTAATGGCAGTAAAAGAATATTTGTCGTTTACTCAGAAAAAAGGACCAGAATATGAAAAGTCTTATGCTGCGCTTTTGGCGTATTGTGGACAAGACACCTACTCAATGCACTTGCTTTTAAAAGCGATTGCCAAAAAAGTTGGCTGGCTGCCTAAGAAAAGTAACAAATTGAAAAACACCTTTTAAGAAAATTTTCTTAAAAGGTGTTCTTTTCACTAAAACTATTTACCTATTTACTTTAAATGTGAATAAATTTTTTCAATTAAGGTCTCTTCATCTGCTGTGTTAAAAAAGTTTTTAGCAAATTCTTTTACATTAGGACTGTTTTTAAGAATTTGGGTAATTATGAGTTTTTGGTCTTTTTCTCGTCCAACGCCTTGTTTTAAAGTTGCATGGCAAGTTGGGTAAAGTTTAACTAAATTATCTTCGTGGTCTAGGTCAATTCCGTTTCCAAACGCTATGTTGTGGTGAATTTCAAAATAGTATCTATCGGTTCTGCGGTGAATAAAACTACGGTCTTCAATTTTATAGCGGTCAGTACAACCAACGCAGACATCAGGGTTTGTATATCTAATTAGTTCAACAATATGTTTGTTTCTGGTATTTTTTTGCTCAAGTTCTAAATCAAAACCAAAGTCATTCCTTAATTTAGATATAGTGTTTTCATCAAGTGTTTTGTTATAAATATTGTTAATAAAGTAATTTATTCTTGTGATAAAAAGCTCAGAGCCTTGTGGCTTAATGTCAGAAACATTAAAGTAATTGACACGATTTACACTTTCTGATTTGCAATTTAAAACCATAGTAGCAATTTCTGCTTTATAGTCGCTTAACAAACCTATGTTTTTAGCATACCAATTAAGTTGTAGTCTGAGTTGAGTATGCCTTTTGTTAGTACCAGAAATATACTGTTGTTGTAATTCGCGAAAATTAAGATTTAATACATAATAAGGGACTGACAAAAAATCAGTTAAAAGTCTGGCTTTACTCAGTTCAAATTCATCGTCATAAAAATAGTCCATTGAAATGTATTTTCTTTGGGTGTCAATAGAACCTCTTAGTTCGCAAAAGCCACGAATAAAGTGTTTTTTATCTTCATTTAAATCGTTATAAACTATCCAATTACAATTAAAAAACTTAGCATACAAATGTCTAAAGAAAGTTTCCTTCGTGATATCTAGATCATTTTCAATTAACAAAATTGCCTTTTCTTTGCCAGTTAAACTAAAACTAAGATCTGCATATTTTGATTTGTATTCATCTAAAGAAATCCACTTGGCGGGCTCGCAAATTTGATTAAGTTTATTAACATATATATCTGTAAATTCTTTGAATTTCTCTAAACTTAAATCAATTTTTTTAGAAACTTGATAGGCAGATACAGCTGCGAAAAATTTGCTGTCTTTAGATACCAATATTCTGCTAATTAAAGCACCATGAATTAAAGGATGTAGGTCTTTGAAAACTATATCACTAACTTTTAGCATGTTTGTTTTCCTTGAGTTTCGGCTAATCTGTCTGCTGAAATTTTAAAGTATTTTTCATTGTTATCAACTCCGATAAATTTTCGCTTAAGGGCAAGTGCAGCAACTCCAGTTGAACCGCTTCCCATAAAGGGGTCCAAAATCAGGTCGTTTTGATTAGTATGAATTTCAATAATTTCTTTCATCAACTTCAGACTTTTTTGGGTCGGATGGGCGGTTTTCTCAGAACCAGAAACCAAAGAAGTTTCAAAAATTGATCGCATGTAAGGTAAGTTCTCTGGTTTATTGAAAGTCCATTTTGCAGTTTTTTTAACACCCCAAATCGCAAACTCCATATCTTGTACATATCGTCTGTTGACGTTTCTTGGCATCGGATTGGTTTTTTTCCAAACTAAAACATCTTTAACATCTATTCCGTTGTTTTTAAGTTCAGTAATGATGTAGCTGATATACAAATAAGAACAAAATATAATTATAGATCCATTTTCGTCAAGAATTTCTGTGTAGTCTTTAATC
>CAUSQP010000056.1:0-4274 GCA_963534175.1 uncultured Acholeplasmataceae bacterium | reverse complement strand
TCAATGGTATTTGGTAACTTCTCAGACAAATCAGGAACAGGTGTTGCCTTTACTCGCCACCCTTCAACTGGTGAGGCTAAAGTTTTTGGTGAATACCTAATTAACGCACAAGGTGAAGACGTAGTTGCTGGTATTCGTACTCCTCAAGCTCTTGACACCTTAAAAGACGTAATGCCTGCTTGCCACGCTGAATTTATGCGCTTAGCTGCACTACTTGAAGAACACTTCCGTGATATGCAAGACATTGAATTTACTATTGAAAACGAAAAACTATACTTCCTTCAAACTAGAAACGGAAAAAGAACAGCGCCTGCTGCTTTAAAAATCGCCGTTGATCTTGTTAACGAAGGTAAAATCACTAAAGAACAGGCAATTACTCGTGTTGAGCCTGCTCAACTTGAAAATCTCCTTCACCCTCATTTTTCAGCATCTGCCCTAAAAACCGCTAAACTTGCCGGCAAAGGTCTACCTGCATCTCCTGGTGCCGCAACTGGATTAGTAGCATTCTCTGTTGCTGAAGTTCTTCGTTTGAAAGCAGAAGGTAAAAAATCAGTGCTTGTACGTCTAGAAACTTCACCAGAAGACATTGAAGGTATGCACGGTGCCGAGGGTTTCTTAACTGCTCGTGGTGGTATGACTTCACACGCAGCCGTAGTTGCTCGTGGTATGGGTAAAACTTGTGTTGCTGGTTGCCATGACTTGCAATTCCTATCAGACGGAACTTGCCGTCTAGGTGGCTCAGAAGTTAAAGAAGGCGACTACATTAGTATTGACGGTTCAACTGGTTCTGTTTACCTTGAAAAAATCGAAACTGTACCTGCCGAAATTTCTGGCGACTTTGAAACTTTCATGGGTTGGGTTGACGAAGTTCGTACACTTGGTGTGCGCGCTAACGCCGAAACTCCAAAAGATGCGCGTCAGGCTATCTTGTTTGGCGCTGAAGGTATCGGTTTAATTCGTACAGAACATATGTTCTTTGACTCAACTCGTATCAAAGCGATTCGTGAGTTTATCGTGTCTGCTACTGCTGAACAAAGAAAAGTAGCACTTGAACGCATTCTACCATACCAACAAAAAGACTTTGAAGACTTAATTGAAACTGTAGAAGGTAGAGCGATGACTATTCGTTATCTAGATCCACCTCTACATGAGTTTATTCCAAAAGAAGCCAAAGAAATTGAAGAACTTGCGCGCGAACTTAAAGTTGAATTAAAAGAACTTTACAGCGTAATTGCTTCTCTTCATGAAGAAAACCCAATGATGGGTAACCGTGGTTGCCGTTTGGCTGTTCGCTACCCTGAACTTGCTGAAATGCAAACTAAAGCAGTAATCACTGCCTACATTGCACAAACTAAAAAACACCCTGAGTGGAAACTAGTTCCAGAAATTATGATTCCACTAGTTGGTGAACTTCGTGAGTTCCAATTTGTTAAACAAACTGTTTGCAAAGTTGCAGATCAGCTAATTAAAGAAGCAGGTGTAGACCTTGAATATAAAGTTGGTACAATGATTGAAATCCCTCGTGCTGCAATTTTGGCCGACAAAATCGCTAAAGAAGCAGAATTCTTCTCATTTGGTACAAACGACTTAACACAATTAACTTTTGGTTTCTCAAGAGACGATGCTGCTAACTTCTTGCCGGCTTACTACGACAACAAGATTTATGAGTTTGATCCTTTCCAACAAATTGACCCAGAAGGTGTGGGTGAACTTGTTAAACTTGCCACTAAGTTAGGCAAAAAAGGCAACAAAGCACTTAAACTTGGAGTTTGTGGTGAACACGGTGGAAATCCATTTTCAGTTGAATTCTTCCACAATGCAGGAATTACCTACGTTTCATGCTCTCCATTTAGAGTTCCGGTTGCACGTCTTGCTGCAGCTCAGGCTGAACTTAAAAATCCACGTAAAAAATAGGTATCTATTTTGAAAATAAAAAAGTAGTCTTAAAATAAAGTGAGACTACTTTTTTATACTAAAACACTTAAAATTTACTTTTAAAATCAATTATTCAAGGAGTTTTATATGAATAAAAAAAATTATTCCGTTGTTAATTTAGTAGCAATTGTTGTGGCTGTCATGTTGGCGGCTTTCGCAATATTTGCAGAAATCCACGCTCTAATTCAAGCAATTAACAACTACAAAAAAAGTGTAATTACAATTGGCGACTTAATGATCTACTGGGTTAGATTTGTAACACTGGTATTTCTGCTAACTGCTGTCTTACTTTCTTCGTTTTCAGACAAAGTATTTGCAGGTCTGGTTATTCTTTTCCTAGACTTTTATTTAATTAAAGTCGCTGCTTTCTTTAACTTACTAATGAAAGGTCAATTTAAAATCAGCCAACACTATCCAATGCTGATCTCTGTATTTTTAGCAATTCTATTGGCTGTGTTAATAGCACTAGTTTTTATGCTAAAACGTCCAGCGCTTTACCGTCTACACTTCGTGCATTACCTGCCAATTATTGGAACCGCTATCTTCTTCCTTGCCTACAACGGCGCTGAACACGCTCTTTACCTGTCGCTTGCAATGTTAGTGGCTGTGTTAACTGGCCAAAAAATAGTTTCAGGAATTATCTTTGTCTCACGTTTCACTTTCCCAATTATTGAACTTATTGGTCAAGTTCAAAAACAAGCAGGAGTTTCAAAAGTTTACTACATAGTTCGCTGGACTTTAGCGTTTGCTTTACTAGCCGCAGCTATTGCTTATCTTTCATACGTTGTGACAGTTTATTTTCAAAATAGACGAAAAGAACGAATTTCAAGAACAACTAAACGAGAAGTTCAAGCAAGTAAAGCCTAATTTAAATTGACAAATATCACCTTAATTGTCGGCGCCATGTGCGCCGAACTTACTTATTTTCAAAATAAGTTTGAAAACCCTAAACGTTTTTTTGCAGATGTGGAATTATACATAGGCAACTTAAATCAAAAAAAAGTAGCACTGCTATACACAGGTATCGGCAAAACTAACGCCGCTTTTGCTTTAACTGAAGCGCTATCTGTGCTTTATGAAAACGAACTTACAGTAAATCAAATTATTAACATAGGCCTTGCTGGTGGCTGCTTACTTGAACTTGGTGCAATCGTGCAAGTCAAAAAAACAACATACTCTGACTTTGACTTATCTATTTTTAATGACCCCGTGCCTACTTTTGACCTTAAAGTAAATAAAGAACTCAACTTAAAACAAGTAGTTTGCTATTCGGCGGACCTTTTTGTGACAAGTCCACTAGACGTTAAAGAGACTTCTTATGTTTGCGATATGGAGTTAACTTCACTTGCCCAAGTTGCTGATGTTAAGTCAATTCCTTTAACTGCTTTTAAAATAGTTTCTGACCAAGTAGATGCAAAAACTAGCCAAATTAAGCAATATTTTGACTCAAAACGCCCAGAGACTATGGCTAAACTCAAAAACATTTTGCTAAGTTGTTTAGGAGATAATTAAAATGAAAAAAGGTGTGATAATAGTTGGCGATAACTTTGAAGAAACCGAGGCTTTAGTAACTAGAAACATACTGATCAGAGCAGGTATGCAAGTTAGGTTAGTTTCAAGTACGACTAGTCAAGTTTGTGAAAGTTCAAATAACTTAAAAGTAGAATGCGAACATTTAATTCAAGAAATTAAGTCAACAGAATATGATTTTGTAGTAATTTCAGGCGGCGCCTGGGTTAGTGAGCAAATTAAAAATCCAAACACCAAGCAGTTTACTACAATTATTAACTTAATTAAAAATTTTGCTGAACAACAAAAAACTATTGCCGCAATTTGCGCAGCACCTGTTTTTTTGGCCTATGCTGGTCTACTTGACGAGGCTGAATTTACATGCTTTCCTGGTTTTGACAAATACATGCAAGGCAAATACTTAAATGTTCCTGCGTGTACTTATAAAAATATAGTAACTGGGCACTCAAGCGGATACTCACATGAGTTTGCTTTGCTGTTGTTGGAAACTCTTTACAATCCAAAAGAACGCAAAAAAGTAGAAAAAGCGTTAGATTTGATTTAAGTTTTGTATGGACTTTTATTGACAAGGACTAAAAATTTTTATAAAATATTTACAAGTGGTGAAAAATGATTTCAGAAAAACTTTCTCAGTACAAAAGCGCTAAAAAAGTGATAACTGGTGCTATTGTACTTCAATTTCTTACAATTGGTTTAGTAATTTTACTACTAATTCTACTTGTTGCGTTAGCCGCAGGAGCAGCAAGCGGTGCAGGTGCTTTTGGTACCGCTACTTTAAGCCAATACGGTGGTTATTCCGGATACAACGG
>CAUSQP010000055.1:0-4277 GCA_963534175.1 uncultured Acholeplasmataceae bacterium | reverse complement strand
AAACTACTCACCCAAGTCCACTGTCTTTTTACAAAGGTTTTTTTCGCTCAAACATTTTTAAGACAGCAAATCAATATTTACATAAACACAAATTAACCGAAATTAACTGGTGTCAACAATGCAGGAATTAAAAGAGTTTTTAGAAGAATTAAACAGCAAAGGCTACTCTTTGAATTCAGAGATTGCCTATAAAAAAGATTTAGAAGATTTTTTGTTTTATCTGCAAGCAAATGAACTTGGTTTGACTTTTTCAGATGTTTCAAATGAACGAATTTTTAGATATTTTATATCACACCTTGCAGATATCGAAAAAACTCATAAAACAATCGACACAAAAATTTCTTCTTTAAAGTCACTGTATAGGTTTTTACACGAAACCGGGAAAATTAACACTAATTTAGCTAAAAACATCAAACCACCTAAAACTCCAAAAAAATTGCCAAGAACTTTAACAAACTCAGAAGTAAGTGCATTGTTTTTAGCAATTGACCAAACTAAACCACTCGGAGTTAGAAATTCAATTTTGCTCAGATTACTTTTTGAAACTGGTCTTCGTGTCTCTGAACTTATAAACATTTGTGTTCAAGATTTAGACTTTGCACAACTACAAATCAAAATCACCGGCAAAGGAAATAAAGAACGCTTGATTTTTTTGTCATATGAACTGGCTAGCGACATAAAGACTTATTTAACCTACACCAGGCCAGTTTTGCAAAACAAAGCAAAAATAGTTGAAACTAACCGAGTTTTTATTAACTACAAAGGCGGAGAACTAACTACCCGCGGTGTTAGAAAAATTTTAAATGCTTTGGTTGAAAAAGCAGGTGAAACTTTTAACATTCACCCGCACCTACTTAGACATACTTTTGCAACTATTATTCTAGAAAACGGTGCAGATATTAGAACTGTGCAAGAATTGCTTGGTCATAAAAATGTCAAAACCACCGAAATTTACACGGCAGTTTCCGATAAATTAGTTTTTGAACAATTTAAAAAAGTCAATCAAAGAAAGGACGAATCAATATGCGAAGATTTGAAATAGTCTCTGAATTTAAAAACGCCAACATAACTTTGCCAGAAAGAGCAACCAAAGCATCTGCTGGCTATGACTTTGCCGTTGCCAAAGATACCTTAATTAAAGCAGGTGAAATTGTCAAAGTTCCAACCGGAATTAAGGCTTGTTTTCCGGAAAGCGAGTTTTTAATGTTAGTAGCACGCTCTTCACTTCCAATCAAAAAAACTTTAATGCTGCCAAATGGTGTTGGCGTAATTGATGCAGATTACTTTGGAAATAGTCTAAACGAAGGCCACATTATGGTGCTACTTTATAATTTTGGAACTCAAGATGTCTTACTTAAAAAAGGTGAAAAAATCGCTCAAGGCATATTTATGAAGTACGAAAAAACCAAAGAAAACACTAATTTTAAACCAAGAATTGGTGGTTTTGGTTCATCTGACCGCTAGTCTAAACCCTTTTTAAAACCCTTTATATAATATATAATTAATAAGTGAGGTTCAAACCATGGAAATTAAGAAATTAGCCAATTTTATCGCTCCAGTTAAAGATTTTCCAAAACCTGGAATTGACTTTAAAGACATCACTCCTTTAATGCAAGACGGAGATGCTTTTGCAACTGCTATTGAAAAAATGTATGAGTTTGCCAAAGCAAACGGTGCAACTTTGATATGTGGACCTGAGGCCAGAGGCTTTATTTTTGGCTGCCCTGTTGCCTATAAATTAAACATCGGTTTTGTGCCTGTTAGAAAACCTGGTAAACTACCAAGAAAAACCCTAGATATGGCCTATGAACTTGAATACGGTGCTAACACTTTATCTATTCACGCAGATGCAATTAAGCCAGGTGACAAGGTTGTAATTGTAGATGACCTTTTAGCAACCGGTGGAACTGTTAAATGCACTATTGACATGATTGTAAAATTAGGTGGCGAAGTTGTTGGCTGATGTTTTTTAATTGAACTAAAAGACTTAAAAGGACGAGAACTTCTTAAAAACTACAAAACTTTTACTTTACTTGAGTATTGATTTTGTTAATTTGATTTTTTTAAAATGATTGAAACTAAGTTCTCAGAACTGTATCAAAATTTAATTCAAACCATTGGAACTTATATCAAAAACCCCGTAAGTTTAGAGTTAATTGAAAGGGCTTTTTTAGTCGGCGAAAAATATCACGACAATCAATTTAGAAAAAACGGAGATCCGTATTTTACACATCCAATTGCGGTGACCCAAATTTTGGCAGAAATGCACGCAGGCCCAGAAACTTTAGCGGCAGGTCTTTTGCATGACACTTTGGAAGACACAGACCTGCTGAAAGCTGAGTTAACTGCTTTGTTTGGCACAGAAATTAGTAATTTAGTGGAAGGCGTGACAAAAATATCTAAAGTTGAGTTTAAAACCGACACCACTCAAGTTGAGTATCAACAAAAAATGCTAATTGCGATGGCCACAGACATCAGAGTAGTTATCATTAAAATCGCCGATCGTCTCCACAACATGCGAACTCTTAAATTCCAAAAACCAGACAGGCAAGCCTCTATTGCCAAAGAAACTCTAGATATCTACGCACCGCTTGCTCATCGCCTTGGTATGTTTAGAATTAAGGCAGAACTTGAAGACATTTCTTTAAAATACACAGACAACGACACCTATAAATACATCTCTTCACTGCTTAATAACACTAAAGACCAGCGAGAACGCGAAATTGAGCAAATTATTTCTGCAACTAAAGAAGTACTTACTAAAAACACAGACATTAAATTTGAAATTAAAGGCCGCATTAAAAATATCTACAGTATTTACAAAAAATTAGTTATCTTAAAAAAAGACTTTGAAGATATCTATGATCTTTTGGCGGTTAGAATTATTGTGCCAACAGTTGCAGATTGCTATTCGGTGCTTGGTTTAATTCACGCTAATTTCACCCCAATTCCAAAACGTTTTAAAGACTATATCGCGATGCCTAAACCCAACTTATATCAGTCTCTGCACACCACCGTGCTTTTTTCAATGGGTCAACTTTTTGAGGTGCAAATCAGAACTTTTGAAATGGACGAAGTTGCAGAACTCGGAATTGCGGCACACTGGGCCTATAAAGAAAACAAAGTTTACTCAAAAGAACGTGAGCAGTTTGAGTTGGCAGAAAAGTTAAAGTGGTATGCAGACCTTTTAAAAATTTCAAAAGACTCAGATGAAACTAAAAAAGAAGCCGCTGAGTTCGTGGAAAACATCAAACAAGATATTTTGAATGCCAATGTCTACGTTTTTACGCCCGACCGCAAGGTAATTGAACTGCCAAACGGTTCAACTCCAATTGACTTTGCCTACGCCATTCACACGCAAGTCGGAACGACTATGGTTGGCGCAACTATTAACAACAAAATGTCGCCAATTGACACTAAACTTAAAACTGGTGACATAGTTTCCATTAAAACCGCTAAAAACGCAATTCCTTCAATTGACTGGCTAAAAATTGCCAAATCTTCACGTGCTCGCACTAAAATTAAAAACTTTTTAAATACCTATTACCGAGAAGAATTGATTAAAGCGGGCAAAGAAGAGTTAGAACGAGAACTAATTAAAGCAAAAATTACTGATTTTGTCCTAGATTTTGACTTTATTGAAAAGCACTTTGAAAAACAAGGCTTTCAAACTCTTGAAGATTTTTACTTTGAAATCGGCAAAAACCTACTTTCTCCAAAAACCGTAATTTCTAAAATTGTTGGCACCGAGTTAACTAAAGAAGAAGCGCTTGAAGCGCAAATTAAAAAAGCCGCGCGTGGCCTTGAAGCCGCATCTAGCACCGGCGTGATAGTAGATGGCTTAAATAAACCGCAAGTTAAGTTAGCGCTTTGCTGCAATCCTGTTTATCTTGATGAAATCAAGGGATACGTTTCTAAAAACTCAGGTATCATTGTTCACCTAAAGGATTGTGTGAACTTAAAAACATTAGACCAAAACAGAGAAATTGCAGTATTTTGGGGCAAAACTCCCGTGAGACGCTTTGCCACTTGGCTACGCTTAAAAGTTCAGATGAGTGGCACTATGATGTCTGAAATTGTGTCGTTAATCAACTCAAACTCAACTTCAATCGCTGAGTTTCAAACTGCTCAAGTAAACTCACTTACCCAAGTTTATAAAATCAAAATCGGGGTTAAAGATGCACATGAACTAAATCTGCTTATTTTGAATTTAAAGAAATTAGCTGGGGTCTTTTTAGTTGAAAGGTTTATCAAGTAATGCGAGCCTTGATTCAGCG
>CAUSQP010000054.1:0-4288 GCA_963534175.1 uncultured Acholeplasmataceae bacterium | reverse complement strand
CTTATTTAAGTCTACTTCTTTTAATTTATCGAGTTCTAATATAGAAATTGCTTTGCATTTACCTTTGATGTGAACCTCGTAAAGTGGGAAGTTTCCGTTTTCAGTATAGACGTCAAAATAATATCTAAAACCAAGTCCACTGAATTTTTTTGAAATAATTTCTTCAAATTCTTGGGACTTTTCTGGTTTAAGTAGCACTAAAGCGCCAGGAAAATCAGGTAAACTCATGCGGTTTTCTTTAGTAATTTCAATAATTTCTACTTTAGATTGACCAGCGAAGAAAGAAAACCTAGCCAAACGGTCGTCGTAGTTGCAAACATAACATAAATTATCTACATTAAATAAATAACTTTCAATTATATTTGAGTTAGTGTCAACTAAACTCAAAAATAAATCTGGCTTGATGTAGTTTCTAAATATAGTTTTGCCAGTATGCATATCAATCAAAGTAGCACCGTTGTCGGCAATAATATATTTTGACTTAAGTCCTAAGTTTTTATAAATATAGTCAACTCCAACTTTTGGTCTGCCTGATGCTAAAATCACAGTATGCCCGTTTTTTTCAACTTGTTTTAAAGTTTTTTTAGTAAATAAAGAGTAATCTGAACGCTTTTCTAGCAATGTACCATCTAAGTCAATAAAAATAGTGTGTTTGGCTTTAGGATCAAAGTCTTTTAAAAGTTGCTTGGATGCTTGATTTGTCTCTTTGATTTTGGAAAGTAAAGCGGAATTTTCACCCGTGCTACCGGTCAAGAGATAACCTAAGTCTTTGTCTTGACTTTCTTTGTTTTGGTCTGTAGTTAATTTATTGTAATTTTTATTTGGACTAGCCTTTGCTTTTTTAATTGAAAAGGTAAGTAAGTAGACAACTAAAGCAACAAAGCCAACGCTGATAAAAATATCGGCGATATTACAGTTAAAAGCAAGTTTACCTTGAATAAAGGGAAAAACTATAAAGTCAGTAACTCCGTCTGCCAAAAAAATACGCTCAAAAGCGTTCCCAAGCGCGCCACCAGTTAGCATTGGCAAAATAAAGGCAGCCACTACCTTGTTTTTCCTGTATATAAAGTAAGACTGAACACCAAGCAAAATTAACAATCCAACTAAAGTGATTATAACTAAGAAAACTCGACTTTGGCTAAAAGAACCATAGGCCGCACCCTTGTTTTTAATGTGCATAAACTCAAGCAAATAAGGAATGACAGTTTTACTTTCACCAAGTGTCAGTTTACTTGCAACTATCGCCTTGGAAATTAAGTCAAAAGCAACTACAGAGAGCGAAAACAAGGCAGATACCAAAGGAATAGTTAAGTTTTTAAATATTTTATTTTTCTTCATTTAAAACAAAGTGCTGAACTTCAAGCCCAACTGCTTCTGCCATTTTTTTAGAAGCAGCAGTTTGTGGAGAGTCTGGCATATACATCTGTTCGTAAATTACTTTTTTAATGCCGGCTTGAACTAAATGTTTCATGCATTCTGAGCACGGAAAGTAGTTAACGTAAACCACGCAGTCTTTAACTGCGGTAATTGAGTTAAAAATTGCGTTCATCTCAGCATGTACAACGTATGGATACTTAGTGTTTTCAAAAGAACCTGAGCGTTCCCAAGGAAAATTATCGTCAGAAATTCCACGTGGAAAACCGTTGTATCCAATTCCAACGATTCGCTTATCTGCGTTGACTATGCACGCACCTACTTGAGTGTTGGGGTCTTTTGAGCGTTTTGCCGATAGTTTGGCAATGCCCATAAAGTACTCATCCCAAGAAATAAAGTCATGTCTTTTCATTACTTTTCTTCCTCTACCTTGATTCCCAATTCAGCAAGTTGACTATCCCATACTGAGTTTGGTGAATCGTTCATCAAGTCACGGGCAGACTGAGTTTTTGGAAAGGCTACAATGTCTTTGATGTTGGTAGTGTTACACATTATCATGACAATCCTGTCAAGTCCAAGTCCGATCCCACCGTGCGGTGGTGTTCCATATTGAAAGGCCTCTATTAAAAAGCCAAACTTTTGTTTGATGTCTTCATCTGACAAACCAATTGTTTTAAAAATTTCGGCCTGCAGGCTTGAGTCGTGTACGCGAATTGAGCCTGAACCCAGTTCATAGCCGTTTAACACCAAGTCATAGTGGCGAGCAAGACATTTTTTGGGATTTTTTAAAAGCATTTCGGGATTTTTTGGCTGAGTAAAAGCGTGGTGCATCGATTCAAGCGCTTTAGTTTCTGGATTAACTTCAAATAAAGGAAAGTCGGTTACCCAAAGTACTTTAAAGTCATTTGGTTTAATTAAGTCAAGAATATTGGCAATCTGCACGCGAACCGCCCCAAGTCCTTTAGAAACTTTTTCGTATTCTCCAAGTCCAAGGAAAATTATTTCGTTTGGCTGAAGTGCAAGTTTTTTAACTTCGCTTTCTGTGAGTTCTTTGGCCAAAGACCCCGAAATTTTGCCATCTGCCACCTTTAAAAAGGCAGTTTTGGCAAGTGAATTTTTTAAAGCCAAAGCAGCAAGTTCGTCTAAAACTTTGCGGGTGAACTTGTCGTTTGCCAAAAAGCGAATACCACGAATTGATTTAAATGAATTGATAAAATTAGAGCCAGACTCCTTTAGCCAAGTAAAGTCTGTAATTTCTAAGTCATATCTTAAGTCAGGCTTGTCAGAGCCATATTTAGCAATGGCGTCTTTGAACTTCAAAACTGGGAATTTACGCGGCAGATCATAATCAAGCACATCCTTAAACAGTTTTTTAAACATTTTTTCAACCATTTGCATGATTTGTTTTTCGTCAATAAAAGAAGCTTCTATATCAATTTGCGTAAATTCAGGCTGACGGTCTGCTCTCAGGTCTTCGTCTCTAAAGCACTTAGCGATTTGATAGTATTTCTCAAATCCTGCAACCATTAAAAGTTGTTTATAAATTTGGGGAGATTGAGGAAGCGCGAAAAACTGACCGTGATATAGTCTACTCGGAACTAAGTAGTCTCTGGCACCTTCTGGGGTAGATTTCGCCAAAATTGGGGTGTCAATTTCCACAAAGTCCATCGCTTCTAACGACTTTCTGACTGAACGCACGATTTCTGCGCGTTTTAAAATAAAAGACTTTTGCACAGGTCTGCGCAAATCAAGATAGCGGTACTTTAGACGAACGTCTTCAAGAGCATCGGTTTTATCGGCGATAATCAGCGGTGGGTTTTTTGAAACACTTAGCACTTTAAGTGTGTTGACTTCAAGTTCAAAACGCCCAGTTTCCAGGTTTTTATTTTCAGACTCACGAAGTGCTAAAATACCAGAAACTTCAATGACGTATTCATTTCTAAGAGTTTCAGCGAGTTCGTAAACTGGACTTTCTGGTTTAACAATTAGTTGAAGTAGACCATATCTGTCTCTAAGGTCTATGAAAATTAAGCCACCTAAATTACGTTTTTTGGCAACCCATCCTGCTAAATTCAGGGTTTTGCCGATTAGTTTTTCGTTAACTTGTTTAGTTTTTACTTTCATTGATATGCTCCTTTGCAAACTGAGTTAGTTTATTAAAATCAAAAATAAGACTTTCTTTAGTTAAAGCGTTTTGGCAAAACACAGTTTTGGTGTCTTGCTCTTGTTCGCCAATTGTCAAAATATATGCGGGATTAGTTAAATAAGCCTGTTTTAAAAGCGCTGAGATTTTTTTATTTTCATAACTAATTTGCACGCTAAAACCACTAGACTTTAGAGTATTTAAGATGTTTAGCGCATAAAACGGGTCCTGGCAGGCATTTATAATAAAGAAATCAGGACCTTTTGAATTTGCCATAAAGCCAGAAAGCGTGGCAACTTCTACTAGCCTTTCAAAACCAAAGGCAAAGCCAAGAGCACCAGTTTGCGGACCTCCTAGTTCTTCAACTAAGTTATCATAGCGCCCGCCCCCACAAATCGTGGCTACATTGCCAAGGTCTTGAAAATCAACTTTGACCTCAAAAACTAGACCAGTGTAGTAGTCAATTCCACGAACCAATCTGTGGTTAACTAAAGCAGGGATATCTAATTTTTTTAAGTTATCAACAATTTTGTCAAAATAAACTCTGTCTTCATTTGGCAAAATATCGTAAACTCGTGGTGCTTGGTTTGTCAACTCAGAACTTGAGCATATTTTGCAGTCCAAAATTCTAAGAGTGTTTTCATCAATTCTTGTTTGACAGTCTGCGCACAACTTATCTAAATGCGGTTTAAAATAAGTTTTTAAAGTTTCAGCGTACAGTTTCTTAGTTTTATCTCCGCCCAAACAGTTTAAATGAATTTTGTAGTTAGT
>CAUSQP010000053.1:0-4298 GCA_963534175.1 uncultured Acholeplasmataceae bacterium | reverse complement strand
CACAACAATTTTTTGGCTAGATAAAATTCTTGCAAGTGTAAAAGTCGGGTTATACTAAATGCTTACTTTATTTTTCTAAAAAAACAATTTATAAAGTCTTGTCATAAAACTGTTTAATATTATATAATCGCATTGTGGGGCTGTTTTTAGTAAACTAAATTAGTTTTTACTGTGTTCAATTTGCTTAACAGGTGATATGTTTTAAATTACTTCTAAAAGTGTGAGTTCGTTTTGATAAACTCAATTAAATTAACGTGTTTTATTCCGTTTCTTTTTTGCTCTAAATAATCAGTTGTGACAACATATTTCGGATAATTGTCTTTTATCTTTTCAAGCGGAGCATATTCTCTTTCTTCGGTATTTTGACTTGCCAAAATTGTGTAAGCGACTTGAACATAAGAATGGTTTGAATTTACATCTCTTAAAATAAAGTCACATTCTAACTGACCAATTCTACCAACACTAACCGAATAACCTTTGCTCTTTGCGTAAAGAAAAACCACGTTTTCAAGACTTAGACCAAAGTTAATGCGGTTGTCTGTATTAAAAGCATAGTAAAAACTAAGGTCGGCTAAATAGTATTTCTTTTCACCTTTTAAATATTTTTTAGATTTCATGTCAAATCTTTCACATTGATAAAGAATTTTGGCATCAATTAAAACTTGGATATATCTAGAGATAGTTTCTGCGGTCACGGAAAAACCTGCTTTTTTAAGATTTTTTAAAATATTTGGTATGCTTAGAGTTGCCCCAAAATTATTGATAATATAGTTTTTTACAATTTCAAAAGTTGCCTGATTTCTAATTTTAACTCGTTTTTTGATGTCTTTTTTAAAAATTTCGTTAACTAAACCTGAAATATAATTTCTTTTATCATCAATATTTTTAAAAAGCAAGGAACGCGGAAATCCACCACTGACTATATATTCATTTAATTCAAGTAAGGGGTTTGGATTTATTTCAAGTGAGTAAAACTCCTTCATTTGAATATACTCATCAAAAGTTAAAGGAAAAATTTCAAATTCTAAGTACCTGCCTGTTAGTTTGGTTATTAGTTCACCTGAAAGCAAATATGAATTTGAGCCAGTGATAAAAATAGAAAAATCACCTTCTTCTCTAAAAGCGTTAATTACAAATTCAAAATCTTTGATGTTTTGAATTTCATCAATAAACAAATATTTATCACCTTTTAAACTTTTGGTGTTCAAATCAATCAGATTTTCAAGTTCTTGAGCAGTTTTGATATTTTTAAACCCTCTTTTATCTAAATTAAGATAAATAATGTTTTCTTTTTTAACGCCTTTTTTAATCAGTTCATCTGCAATTGATTGCATCAAGGTAGACTTACCCGAGCGCCTAACTCCAGTAATTACCTTAATAATATCGTTGGCAAAATAAAAGCACCTAATTTTAGATAAATATTTTTCTCGTTTAAAAATTTTCATAAACTCTGTTTTCCTCTAATTAAAGTTTAAATTAAAATTGCGTTAAAGTCAAGTTAACGCTGTGTTTATTTCAAAAATTAAAAAGTTCACGGCTTTAACCGCCATTTAACGAATAAAAAAATAACCGCAAGACATAATTGTCTTGCGGGTTGTTTTACCTACAAAGTAATTATTTAAAAATTTCTGAAAGAATTTTTTTATCTTTTTGACTAAGATTTTTACCTTCAACGGAATAATTTTGAACAACTGCTTCTAATTTACTAAAAGTAAAATATCCTTCTTGAATAATGTTTTCAACAATTTCTTTCAAAGTATTTACATTAACTTTATTGGTCTCCAGCCAGTTTTTGATTAAAATATATTGGTTTGCCGACAAAGCCTTTGAGTTTTTTTCGATGTTTTCTGCAATCTCTTTCAAGGCCTGCTCTTGTGGATCTTTTTCAGGGTGTTGCAAGAAATCCAAAATTTGTGTAAACAGTGGTTTTAGTGAAATTAGTTCTCTGACTTTACCACTTTCGTTTTCTTCATAGACAAAAGTAATGATTTTTTTAGTGTGCAGTGAACATAAAATGTTTTCTGCAAGAGATTTTTCTAACCCTGTTTTTTTGACAAACGACAAAACAGTGTGCTTTTTCTTTTTTTCCGCAAGCAATAGCACCACGAAACTGTATTCATTTGCTTGCAAGTTTAATTTCTTTTGGTAATCTGCTACTAACTTCAAAAAATCCAGTGAATAGTCTAAAAATAGTTTTTCAAGCATCAGTACTCTCCTTAGTCTGTAGTTTTGCTAGTGCTTTTTTGGCAGCTGCTTTTTCAGATAAAGCCTTTGAACGACCAGTTCCTGTGGCCAAAAGTATATCTTTTTCGTAGTAAACTCCCGAGACAAAAGTTTTGTCATTACTTGGACCAGATTCAGAAATTAGTTTATAAGAAATTAACTTATTTGAAAAACCTTGATAATACTCTTGCAAAATTGTTTTATAGTCAACAATATCAATTTCTTTTAAAAACACCGTCCAAATGTGTTTTTCAAAAAATTTCTTGCACTCAACAATTCCTGAATCTAGATAAATTGAGCCAATTAACGCCTCCATACAGTCAGCAATGATAGATTTCGGAATTGGCGAAACACGAGTTTTGATGTATTTGTCTAAGTTAATTTTTTTAGCGTAAATTAAAAGAGCGTCTTCAGAGATCATCGCAGCTCTTTGCTTAGAAAGATAACCTTCATTTTCTAAAGGATATTTATTTAAGAGAGCCTCGGCTGCTAAAAAATCTAAAATACTGTCGCCTAAAAACTCCCGACGTTCGTAGTTTTCTAGTTTATTTAAATTGCCATAAGATGAGTGAATGAAAGCAGGAGCGAAGTTTAAAAAGTTTTTAACCTTAACTCCAATTGATTTTAAAAATAATTTCGCGTCACTCATTTTCAAGCCCTTTTAAGAATTTTTCAATGATGCGGTTTTAAACAAATGACTTGGCCTGTAAAATCGCTTGTTTTAAGTCTTGTTGTTTAGCAGAACCATGAGCCTTGACAACAACTCCTTTGGTTCCCAAAATCAAGGCACCACCAGTATCATTAGCTGTTAACTTTTTAACAGCTTTTTTAATTGACCTGCTTAAAATTAAAAAAGCGAGTTTTTTAAATATATTATATTTAAGTTCTTTTTTAAAGTTTTCTTTAAAACCAAGCAGTGTACCTTCCATTGACTTTAAAATTAAATTACCGCTAAAGCCATCGGTAACTAGAACATCCGCATTTTTGAAAAACAACTCCTTTGTTTCAACGTTGCCATAAAAATTAAAGTCGTGAGTTTCTTTAAGTAGGTCATAAGCAGTGCGTTCAAACTCACGACCTTTGCCTTTTTCAGAGCCTATAGAAACTAGCCCAACTTGTGGCGTAAAGTCTTCATTGCCAATTAGTTGTTTTAAATAAGCAACTCCAATTTGCGAAAAATCCACTAAGTCTTTGGGTGAAATTTCAGCAGTAGCACCACAATCTAGCAAAATTTTTTTATCACCGCTAACGGTGTTAAAAGGAATTGCTAAAGCCAGTCTTCTGACTTTAGGTAGTCTGCCAACAATTAAGTGAGAACCAAAAACTACAGCCTGGGTTGGACCTGCTGAAATCACTGCGTCAACTTGGTTGTTTTTAAGTAAAGTAAAGGCTTTAAAAAGTGAGTGTTCGGGATTTTTTCTAAACTCAGCGAAAGGGTCTTCCACTCCCATACTTAGGTGTTTATCTGTGTGAATAATTTTACACTGTGGGTTTGAAGAAAACTCTTTTAACTGAGTTTCGTCGCCAACCAAATAAAACTCAATATTTATTTTTTCGCCGAGTAAAGCCTTAATTGCTTTTTTATTTTCAAAAATACCAAGGTCGCCACCCATCATATCAACTGCTATTTTAATCATTTTTATCTCCTTCAATTGTCGCAAATATAGCCAAGGCTACCATTGCTTCTACAATAACTGGTGCTCTCAGACCAAAACAAACATCGTGTCTACCTTTTATTTCAAGCAACTGTATTTTACCAGTTTTTAAGTTCAAAGTTTGCTGTGGTCTTAAAATAGAGCCAGTTGGTCTAAAAGTAGTTTTTACACAAACAGGGTTACCATTTGAAATCCCACCAACTATCCCGCCTGAATTGTTAGTTTTAGTTTTGCCAGAAATATCTAAAAGACAGTCGTTATACTCAGAGCCTTTATATTCAATGGTGTCGGCGCCAAGTCCAAAACCAAGTGCTTTAACACCTGGAATTAAGTAAACAAATCTAGCGATGTTTGAATTTAATTTATTGAAAAAAACAGAGCCAACTCCAGGTTTTATTCCATTCACCTGAGTTTCAATAT
>CAUSQP010000052.1:0-4400 GCA_963534175.1 uncultured Acholeplasmataceae bacterium | reverse complement strand
TATTGTGGTATTTTGTTTCGTTATATTGTGGTGTTTCATTTCGTATTATTGTGGTATTTTGTTTCGTTATATTGTGGTGTTTCATTTCGTATTATTGTGGTGTTTTGTTTCGTTATATTGTGGTGTTTCATTTCGTATTATTGTGATTTACAACGAATCAATTTGACAAAGCATGATTTTATAAATTATATTTTGATATACTTTGTTGCTCTACTGCTGCCAATTTGTTTTACTTTTTGATTGTCTTGCAAATCCTTTAAAGCGCGCTCTATCGTTCTTGTTGATATGTCTAGACAAAGATGTGTTATTTCGTTTTTAGAAAGTGGTGTTAGCGAGTTTTGAATAACTGAAAATACTTTTTCTGTTGGAGTTAATTTTCCTTTAATTAAATTAAATCTATCTTCACAATCTACATATGCCCTTATCAAGATACCTAACATATACTTTATGAAAGGAAAGGAATTGTTGTCTCCGGTGTGCCAGTTTTCACTGGAGTTTTGCAATACCTCGTAATATGTATCATTTGTTTCCTCAATAAGCATTTCAATACTAATATATCTACCAACCAAATAACCTGACTTGTAAAGTAGTAAAAGTGTCAATAATCTACTCATTCTTCCATTACCATCATCAAAAGGGTGAATACATAAAAAATCGTGAATCAAAGTAGGAATTAAAATTAAAGGTTGAACATTTTCTTTAACTGCTAATTCATATGCTGTTATCATTTCATTAAAATAATTTTCGGTTTCAAAACTGCTGACTGGTTGAAAACGTACTTTTTTATTGCCAAATGCATCTATTTCCACGATTGTATTGTCGGTTGTTTTAAGTTTTCCTTTATGGTTTGTATCTGAATAATAATAAAGCTGATTGTGCAGGGTTAAAACATTGTTTTTATTAAAATTTATGTGTTCATAACTTTCGTGAATTATATCTAGTACTCGCCTATAACCTAGAATTTTTTCTTCATCTCTATTTTTGGGTTCAGTTTTATTTTTCATTAGACTATCTAGTCTTTGGTCTTTAGTGTAGATACCTTCAATTGCGTTGGAAGATTTTGTACTTTGTATTTTCGCGATGTTTGACATCTTATTTAAAACATCTCTATGGTTTTCTAAATAAAGCGTTTGTCGTCCTTTGTATTCATGTATTTTTTCAATTGTTTTAAGTATATCGGTGGTTAAAAACAAGTTTTTCAGTTTTAAGTAATTGAATTTTCTCAAAGTAATACCTCATTTGCATAGCCATAATAACTTATTTGGCTATGCAAAATCAAGTTTGGCGAGAAAAATCACGACATATTTTTTATTTTGGCGTATTAAATGTTTATAGTGTGGATAATTCTTTTGATAAAATGAATCAGAAAATATTTGCCAATTTATTGATAATCATTGTGTTTGCCTGTATGTTAACTGTTGTTGATTTTGTGTATCTTGATTAACAAATTTTTGATTTACGAGTAAATAAAAAAACCACCTTAAGGTGGTTGGGGTGTAAAATGGTAGGCCTAGCAGGATTTGAACCTACGAATGACAGAGTCAAAGTCTGTTGCCTTACCGCTTGGCTATAGGCCTATTTTTAGCACTTAATTAGTATATCAAGATAGCAAAAAATTGTCAATTAAGTGCTGATTTAAAATTTAAGTTGTGAAAGTGATAAAAGCAGAATTTTTGGTTTTTTAGTTTTAAATTAGTTAAGAACGGTTGGCTCAGTTTGGTCAAAATCAGGATTAGAAACTACAGTTTCTTTTGCAAGTTTTGTAAGTTTAGAGATGTAGAAAGAAAGTGCAATAATTTGAAAAAGTGGCATAATGAAGCCAATTGCTGCCAAAATATGAAACTTATTTTCTTTGTATTTATCTAGTTTGATATAAACAAAGATGTAAAGTGAAACGTTTACGGCAAACCAAATTAAACTAGCAATATAGAGATACATTATAATTTGTGCCCAAATTAAGGCGGTCAGTGCTGGACCTAATCCGGTTTTTCCGTTAGTTAGCCAAAACTGCACGTATAGGCGGATTCCTAAAACTGCCGATGAAAGCAGCATGAAAACAATAGCGAAAATCAGTGAAACAATTGCTAAGTTTCTAAGTTTTTTTACGCTCATTTTATCTCCTTTAACTTAAACAAAAAAAGTAAATAAATATTGGTTAAAATGGCGGAGTGAGAGGGATTTGAACCCTCGCGGCAATTTCTCGCCCTAACGCGTTAGCAGTGCGTCCTCTTCAGCCTCTTGAGTATCACTCCGAGTTAAAGTAGTTTTTCTGATTTACTTTAAAAAACTACTTTAAAAATTATTACATTAAATTAAGTCTTTTTCAAGAGCCAAGCCAACCTTGCCTCTTTTTTCGTCAATGTTTACAACAAAACATTTAACGATGTCGCCAACTTCTACAACCTCACTCGGATGCTTAATAAAGCGTTTTGCCATTTTAGAGATGTGAATTAAGCCGTCTTCGTGTAGTCCGATGTCTACAAACGCACCAAAGTCTACAACGTTTCTAACAGTTCCTTCAACTTCCATGCCAATCGCTAAGTCTTTGATTTCTAAAATTGATGATTTAAGTAAAGGTTGAGGAAATGAATCTCTTGGGTCGCGAAGCGGTTGTTTTAAAGATTTAACAATATCTTCCAAAGTATAGCGGTCTGTTTTTAAGTCTTCTGTTTCTTTTGATAAACTAAAGTTTTTCAGTTTTTCGTCAATTACTTCAACTTTGCCGATATCTGCTTTTTGGATATTAAACTTGTTCATCAAAGCCTTGGCAATAGCGTAAGACTCTGGGTGAATTGGGGTCATGTCAAGAATTTCATCGCCATCAGTAATACGAAGGAAACCAGCAGCTTGTTCGTATACTTTGCTGGTGATATAAGCAACTTCTTTGAGTTCAGCGCGGTTTTTAAAACCTTTTTTGCTTTGTCTCGCATCAACTATGGACTTGGCTTGTTTTGAGTTAAGCCCAGCAACATAAGTAAGCAATGCAGTAGAGGCAGTATTTAGATCAACTCCAACTGAGTTTACAGCCGTGGTCACAACAAAAGTAAGTTCTGAGTTTAGTTTTTTGGGAGAAACGTCGTGTTGGTATTGCCCAACTCCGATAGACTTCGGATCAATTTTGACAAGTTCAGAAAGTGGGTCTTGTAGCCTTCTGGCGATAGAAGCAGCAGAACGCTCTTCTACTTGTAAGTCTGGAAACTCAGAGCGCGCAATTTCAGATGCTGAATAAACTGATGCTCCGGCTTCAGAGACAATTACGTATTTAACATCTAGTTTAGCCTTAGCAATAACTTTGGCAACAAACTCCTCGGTTTCGCGAGAAGCAGTACCATTTCCAATAGCAATAATTTCAACATTGTGTTTGCGAATTGTTGAAATTAAGTCGCGAAGTGCAGCAACTCGTTGTTCTTCTTTGAAGAAATCATGGAAAAATAGTTTGCCAACTTCAAGTAGTTCGCCGGTTGGTGAGATTACTGCCATTTTGCAGCCAGTTCTAAAACCAGGGTCGATACCTAGTACCATTTTACCTTTAATAGGCGGTTGCAGTAAAAGTTTTTCTACATTTAAAGTAAATACTTTAATCGCTTGGTCCTCTGCTTTTTCTGTCAGTTCTGCGCGAATTTCTCTTTCAATAGAAGGATAAATTAGGCGTTTTAAACTGTCTTGAATAGCGAGTTTAAGGTGTGGAGTTGACGCACTTTTTGGCTTTAAAATTACGGCTTTCTCAAGATACGCAATAATTTCTGCGTTTTCGCATTCTATTGAAGCAGATACTACTTTTTCTTTTTCTGCACGATTGATGGCCAGTACTCTGTACTCTTTTACTTTAGTGCAAGGCTCTTGAAACTCATAGTAAATTTCGTAAACTCCTTTTTCGTCAACTGCATCTTTTTTCTTCTTTGAAGTCAAAAGACCGTTTTGAAAAACGTATTCACGAATCCACTTGCGGTATTCTGCGTTGTCAGAAATTTGCTCAGCAATAATGTATAGAGCCCCTTGAATAGCGGCTTCTTTGGTTTTAATAGTTTCGTTGATAAACTTAGCGGCTTCTTGCTCTATTTCTGTGTCTGGAAAAGTCAAAATATATTTAGCCAAAGGCTCAAGTCCTGCTTTGATGGCCTCAGTTGCTTTGGTCTTCTTTTTTTCTTTATATGGACGGTATAGGTCTTCAACTTCTACTAACTTAGTGCAGGCCTCTATTTCTGCTTTCAGTTCTGGTGTTAACATACCTTTTTCGTCAATTAAGCGACAAACATCTTCTTTTCTTTGTTTTAAATTAACTTGATACTCATATTCCTTGTTAATCTCATTAATTTGCTCTTCATCTAAATTGCCAGTCACTTCCTTGCGGTAGCGGGCAATAAAAGGAATAGTGCCACCTTCTTCAAGTAAGGCTAAAG
>CAUSQP010000051.1:0-4420 GCA_963534175.1 uncultured Acholeplasmataceae bacterium | reverse complement strand
TGAGCAGCAGCATGTAAAGGCTTGCCAAATCCGTGGTGCCCTGCAGTTGAAGCGCTGTTTAAAACAGCTTTAAGATTCTTGTTTTCATATTTACTGATGATATTAATATAGCCTTGTAAGTTGGTTTCCAAGGATTTTTGCTCATCCATGGTCCCGGCATTGTTTAAAATATATGAGATATTTTTTAATTCAGGTAGGTTTTTAAAATCAGTTACCGATACCTTGAAGTGCTGGTAGTTTTTATCTTCAATAGTTGCTGCGTTTTGGTCAATTCCGTAGACTAAATAATTATTGTTTAAAAAAATTTCAGCAGCAGCCCTACCAATTCCGCTTGAACTTCCAGTGATTAAAATTATTTTCTTTTCCATACTTAAAGTTTAACATACAAAACATTTAAAATTGCGAAAAAACCGTGATTATGCTAAAATGTTTGGAGAGGAGATTTATAAGTATGGGAATATGCGCTGTTAGCGGCAGAAAACAACTTGCCGGAAATAATCGATCACACTCTCTTCGTGCAACTCGCAGAGTATGGAACTTAAACTTGCAACCAGTGAAATTTACTGACGAAGCAGGTCACACTCATAAAGTCATGGTTTCAGCAAGAGCTCTTCGCACATTGAGAAAACAAGAACGATAATTTTAAAAATAAACGAAAAAGGAACACAGTTTGTGTTCCTTTTTTTCTGCTCTTTAAACGGTTTATTTAAACAGTTTTAAAGAAATTTAGTAAAAAAATTATTTAACTGAATTTTTAACGAAGTTATAAATAGTTCTAACACCAACTCCAGTAGCACCGTCTGCGTAGTATAGATATGGTGGGTTGTAAGCGGTACCTGCGATGTCAACGTGGACATACGGGATTTTTTCAGAAAAGTATGTCAAGAAAATTCCGGCAGTAATAGAACCAGCTCCGCCTGAACACACGTTTTTAATAGTACCAAAAGTACCTTTTACGGCGTCTTCATGTTTTTTAGAAATTGGGAATTGCCAAATTCTTTCACCAGCTTGGCTACCCGCTTCAATAACTTTTTGAGTTAGTTCAGGATGATAGGAAACGCAACCTGAGATGTCAGTACCAAGTGAAACTATACAAGCGCCGGTTAGTGTTGAAAACTCAACGATAGATTTAGACTTAACTTCAGTGGCAGCCCAGTGGATTGAGTCGGCCATAGAAACACGACCTTCTGCGTCGGTGTTGTCAACTTGAATTGTAACTCCTTCTTTGTGAGTTTTAAAAACGTCTCCATTTTTATAAGCGTGTCCAGAAACTGCGTTTTCACAAAGCGACATTACTCCGCAAACATTTTGTTTAATCTTGTTTTTAGCAAGCGCTAAAATTGCAGAAACCACCGCAGCAGAACCAGACATGTCAGTTTTCATTGTCAGCATGTTTGTGTAAGGGATTTTAAGCGCGTATCCTCCACTGTCGTAAGTAATTCCTTTTCCAACAAAAGAAAGAAACTCATCGTCTACTTTGTTTGGTTGGTATTTAATTACAACAAATCTTGGATCGTTGTCAGAACCACTACCAACTGCAAGTGCTGCAAATAGTTTGTGTTCTTGCATTTGTTTTTTGTCAAAAACTGTAACTTCAACGTCTTTAAAAGGTTTAAAAGTTTCTTTAATTAACTCAGCGTAATTGGCAGGGTACAAGTCATTAGCCGGAGTGTTAATTAAATCACGGCAAAGAAAAACTGATTCCATGATGTTTTTAAGTTCAGTAAGTTCGGTTACGTTTTCTGCAAACTCACCAATTCCAATTTCTGGTGTAAAGTGAGTTTTATCTGCTCTATAACGGTTATACAAATAAACACCGTGATAAAACCCTTCAACTAAGTAAATTGTGTCTAAGTGTTTAACGTGCGCGAAATCTAGATTAACACTGTCAATTTTTCTTGCTTCTAAAAACTTAACTAATTTAAATCCGGCTAAACGAAGGTCTTCAGCGGTTCTGTCGCCAAGACCTAAATAAACAACGCCTTCGTTTTCTAGGTTAAGTAAATCAAGAATTTCACCGCTTTGGGCTTTAAAGCCACGTTTTTCTTCAAGTTCTTTTAAAAGTACACATTTAGAGTTGGCTTTAACTAAAGCAACTTGAACTTTTGATTTAGTTTCTTTTACTAATTTCATATATATAAACTCCTTTATATGAGCAAAAGAGAACTACGCTTTTTAAACTTATTAAAAAGTGTAGTTCTCAAATGTTTTATTTTAATATAATTTTAAGTAATTTGTTTTAAACAAACTCAAGAATTGACATTGGGGCGTTGTCACCCTTACGGCCAACTGTTTTAATAATTCTAGTATAACCACCGTTTCTGTCTTTAAAACGAGGAGCGATAGTTTGAAATAGCTTACTCAAAACAGTTTCGCCTTTAGTGTCAGTTTCCACATCTCTAAGGTAAGTTCTAGCAAGACGGCGAGCGTTAATGTCGCCTTTTTTGTCAAGAGTAATCAGTTTTTCTACCATTTTTTGAGTTTCTTTAGCCTTAGAGTGAGTAGTGATAATTCTTTCTTTAACGATAAGTGCAGTTGCAAGATCTCTAAGTACTGCTCTTAGGGCAGATGAGTTTCTAGATAATTTTGAGTGCATTATAGTCCCTCCTCCATATCTTCAAAAATTTCTTTAATCAAAGCGTCGTCATCCACTTCTTTTTTAGAAATTGTGCTGTCTTTGAATTCAGCTAGTTTATTTTGCAGTTCAATAAATGAGTTTTGGCCAAGATTGCGGATGCTTTTGATTTCTTGGTCTGTCATTTCAAGTAGTTGATCAATTGACTTAATTCCTTCGCGAGAAAGTGCGTTGTATAGACGAACAGATAAATCTAGTCTGTCAATTGTTAAGTTTTTGTCAACTGCTGGTGCTGTTCTGTCAACAGCCTCAGCGATATAGTCTTGAAACTCTTCGGCGTTTTCAGAAATTTCTCTAACTGCTCCAAATAATTCACTTAGCATAGATGCAGCCATAGAAACTGCGTCTTTGGCGTCAATTGCGCCGTTAGTTTCAACTTCTAAAATGAGTTCATCAAAACCGCCTTGTAGTTTTTCAACATTAAAGTTAACGCGTTTAACTGGTGTGTAAATTGCGTCCATCGCAATTTGTCCAATGTGGTCAATATACTCTTTGTTGTCGTTTTGAGTAACGTAGCCAGAGCCAACTGCTAAAGTTGCAGAAAAATTTATGCTAACGCCACGATTTAAATGACAAATTACGTGGTCAGGGTTAACAATTTCAACACCAGCAGGAACTGTTAAGTCACCAAGTGTGATAATTTCTTTATCAACACCTTTTAAAGTAATTTCTGCGCGGTAGCCAGGTTCAAGTGTGTCTAGTTTAAAAATAGCGTCTTTTAAGTTTAAAACGATTTCAACTACCCCTTCTTTAACTCCAGGGATTGTAGAAAACTCGTGTGGTACTCCTTCAAACTCTACGTTAATCAGAGCTGCCCCTGGAATTGAGGAAAGAAGAACTCGGCGAAGAGCGTTACCTAAAGTGATACCGTATCCTCGGTCAAGGGGTTTAATTGAAAATTTAGCAGTAGTTTTGTCTTGTGAAATTGTAGTAATCGCGTTTGGTTTTTCAAATTTTAAATTACGCATTTTTACTCCTATCCACGTGGACGTTTAGGTGGGCGACAACCGTTGTGTGGAACTGGTGTGTTGTCTTCAATTGAAACGATTTCAAGGCCTGCTACTTGTAGTGAACGAATAGCAGACTCGCGACCAGGACCAGGTCCTTTAACTGAAACTTCAACTTTAATCATGCCGTTTTCCATTGCAGCCTTAGCAGCAGCCTCTGCAGTGATTTGCGCAGCAAACGCTGTTGATTTACGAGTACCTTTAAAGCCTTGTGCACCGGCTGAAGACCAAGCGATGGCGTTGCCATCAAGGTCAGTAATGGTTACGATTGTGTTGTTGAAAGTTGTGTGAATATATGCTTTGCCAAGAGGTATGTTTTTACGTGCTTTGCGACGTGTGCTTACTTTTTTAGCCATTTTTCATTCCTCCCTATTTCTTTTTATTGGCAATAGCCTTAGCCTTGCCTTTGCGAGTGCGGGCGTTGTTTCTTGTGTTTTGTCCACGCACTGGTAGTTGTTTACGGTGACGAATTCCACGATATGAACCGATTTCCATTAAACGTTTAATGTTTAGGTTAACATCACGGCGAAGGTCTCCTTCAACTGTGTATTTAGTAACTTCTTTGCGGATTTTAGAAAGATCGTCGTCGTTTAAATCTTTAACGCGAACATCTTCAGAGATTCCGGCGTCTTTTAGAATTTTTTGAGCAAGTTTAACACCAATACCATAAATGTAGGTAAGTGAAATAACAACTCTTTTGTTTGAAGGGATATCTACCCCAGCGATTCTGGCCATATTTTGATCTCCTATCCTTGTCTTTGTTTATGGCGTGGGTTTT